>NZ_JBEPPW010000015.1:0-89872 GCF_040547525.1 Roseovarius sp. MBR-6
GCTATTTGGGCAGCGCACGCGCCATGGCGCTTAGTGCCCCGCCACTGGCCTACTTTTGCACCGCCACGTGGCCGGTTTTGTCTCCGCCGTTGACACCTCAAGCCAGAAAGGCGGCCTTCCCCGTAGGCTTACGATTCCCCGGTGAAGAAGCCAGTCGCTAGCGAAAGGCCGCGCTCAGCCCCCCCGCATACGTTCAGGGCTGGGGAGGAACCATTGGGAGGGGGGATTGTGTCGGATCCGACCCGTTGCGGACGTTGAACGATGGGAGTGCCCAATCTTCAAAAACCGTCGTTCGTTGGCCGTCCAAAAGACCACATCATGCGCATCGAGTCTATTGATACAGGGAGTCATGCCTGAAGGGCGGGGCGAACTCCGAGCGCTTTCAATTGAGAGACTGATGATTTGACAATTTTCGGGCCATCACTCTATCTCGATCGCGAGACAGGAGGCGTCATCATCAAGTTTTTCGGCAGACAAAGCATCCTGAACCACCGCCCAGAAATCCTCAAACACAGAGTTCGACGCTGATAGATGGGCGATGCGTCCGCGCAGCAACTTGCCGTGGAAGCCGTCACTCGTCAGGAGAATGCGGTCGCCTGTCTGCACCCTGAATTCCTGTTCGTGCAGATCATACTCCCGCCCGGCCGACATGGCCGAGAGCAGGACGTTGCGGCGTGGGTAGCGCGCTGCCTGGTGCTTCGAGAGCGCTCCGTCGTCGAGCAGTTTTTGAACTTCTGTTTGATCCTTCGTTCTCGCCATGACCCCCTCGCCACGATAGTGAGAAATCCGGGTGTCGCCAACATGCCCGACTGTGGCTCGGTCACCGCATATACGAAGGACAGATAGCGTTGTGCTGATCGACTTCGAGGGGCCATGCTCGCGGGCAATCTCTGAAAACCTGCGCCGGATGCGGATAAACAAATCGGACATAGTTTCGCTGCCGTTGATCTCCTGCACGATCTCAAGACTTGTCCGCGCCGCAAGCCCACCTAGTGCTGACGAGCCAACACCGTCCGCAATCGCGCACCAAGTACAGCCGTCTGCCTCAAACGGAGGCAGAATGGCGTCCTGGTTCTCGCCCTTCGGACCTGCAATGCTGCACAACTTGAACTTCATACCGTGCCTGCGGCCAAGCCTTGAAGTGTCGGGTGAAGCTGATCCGGCTTCACGTTTATGGATTGTTCAATATGGCGCATGCGCGCCTCGAACGGAAAGTTCTTCGCGATCACATCCATTTTGATCCGCTCCGCGAGCGCAGGTTCGCACTCGTGCCCGGTCATGCGCATGAACTGCCATTCAACACGCCAGCGGTTGTGGCTAGTGCCAAGTTCCAGCATGGCGAGCGCGATCTTGGCCTTGAGGCTCAGATCACCGAGATCGAAAAACAGCTGCGCTTTATCCGAGATCACGTCGCAATAGTCGAAGTCAAATGCACCTGACACAGAATAGTCGGCATAAAGTTCACCGAGACCATGGAACATGTCGGGAGAACTGCCAAAAACTGAATTAATGTGATTGAGGGACAGTGCCCTCATTATATTTCTGTTCGACCGACCTTTGTCCGCATTATCGTCGATTAGGTTAAACGCTCGGTCCCACTCGTCATCAGTGAGGTTATCTTTCGCTTTCAGTACATCAATTACATCCGATTCCTCTTGGGAGAAGAATTGGATCGCAGTGTTATCGAGGACGTCGAAAAGTTCCTCGCGCAGAGCGGCAATTGAAGCATAACGCCGGCGCGGTTGCGCCTTCGTACACTTCTCAACAATCGGCTTCAATGCGCCTGCTACCGTCAACTCGGCATGGGGAATGCGACCAATACCGCCACTGAAAATATCGTGGAGTATCGCACCGAAGGAATAGATATCTGCTTGTTCTGTGGCGCGTCTGAAGTTGTTTGCACATTCTGGAGGGCGATACATGGGCGTTCCACCCGCCATGTTTGACCCAGTAAGGGTTGATGTCTGACCAACACCAGGTGTCGTGAGGCCGAAGTCGGAAATGCTGTATCGCACAGAGCCGTCTTGCTGCGGAAACTTCAAAACGTTCGCGGGCTTCAAGTCGCGGTGCCGCAACCCAAGATGATGCAGGGCCTCTAAACCGGCGAGAATATCGAACAGCGGTTTTTTCGGTGCACCTCCTAGCGTCCTATCCGCCTCAAGGTCGTCCTTCAAACTGCCAGCAGCGAGCGGCATCACAAACCAAGGTGGATTGGCAGTGAGTTCATGCGCAAAAACAGGCACTACGTTTGGGTGATCTACCATCTGCTGATAGCGGACCTCCCGTTCAAATCGCCGGATAAGCATAGCGTGATCTTGCTGCTGGAATGCTGCAGGGTTTAGGACTTTTAGAGCATAACTATCCCCGTCGTCGCCCAAAACTTCATGGACGATACCGAAACTGCCGCGGCCAAGTTCCTTGACGGGGGTGTAATTCATTTGGCCCTCGCGAACTCGCAAAGTGTTTCGGATGATGAACATACTTTAGCATTGCCCGCTGGCGTGTGGTAGTGCCATCGCCGCCTGGCGCGACAGCTGCCCGTCGCCCCATGACCGCCTGCCAGGGTGGCGCCGGATGCACGATTTGGCAGGAGTTTGCGCAGAGTGGTTCAAGACCTGAGAGCTTCGAAGAATGACCGCTTCAGCGGAGTCTTGCCGTTCGCTTTCCATAGGTCCGAATGCCCACAAACCGCTATTTTCGTCATATCCCTCCCAGCCCGTCATCAAACGTCGCGACCAACCCCAGCAGCTTGTCGATGATCCGCTCCGTAATCTTCTTGCGTTCCAGAATCTTTGGCTTTTGCTCCAACACATCGATGACAGCTTCCCGCAGCGGCGGCTTGCCGGTGAATTGGTAGTCTTCGACCAGACGCTGAAATGCCGCCGGTGCAATGCCCTCTTCTGCGCACACGGTCTCCATGGCCTTGACCCGCTCTTCGTTCCAGAAGGCCAGAAAGGTCTCTTCCACACTGGCGCCGCTGTCTTGTGCCCTCGGCATATGCTGTTCGATGAACCGCTCGATCAATTCACGCTTGCTGCGCAGCTGGGCCTCTGATCCAAGCATGTCCATCACCAGCTTGCGTTTGCGCGCGCTTTCATCACGCTGGGTGGCATCCAGGCTGTTG
The DNA here is from genome assembly GCF_040547525.1 of Roseovarius sp. MBR-6. Taxonomy (NCBI): domain Bacteria; kingdom Pseudomonadati; phylum Pseudomonadota; class Alphaproteobacteria; order Rhodobacterales; family Roseobacteraceae; genus Roseovarius; species Roseovarius sp. MBR-6. Next base: position 3,125 of record NZ_JBEPPW010000015.1, read on the forward strand.
GCATCCCGCGATACCTCGGCCAGCAAGCCGAGGATGTAGGCGACGTTGATTTCGTCACGCTGGATCAACTCCAGTTCGAAATCGACCTCGTCGATGATCGACACGGCCTCGGTTTCCTTGGTCCGTTTTGTCCGATCATAGATGTCGAGGTACTTGCTCTTGTAGTCTTCGAACTTCTGCGGGTCGAGGGTCAGGTCGTCAGGACTGAACTGCGTGAAGCTGCCCAGCACGTTGCGGACGCGGATCAACTCGCGGAATGCTTGCACGAAGGCGAGCATTTCGCCCTCGGTTTGCAGGTCATTCACGCTGTCCACGTCCGGGGCGATTTCCAGCAGTTTGGCGACAGCCGCGTTGAACTGGGCAACATATTCCTCATAGGGAGCCATGAGGACGGTTTCGATGGCGTCCTTGTTGGAAAACAGCGTGATCGCCTCGTCCGTCTTTGCCTTCAGGTTCCGGAAGCAGACAATGTTGCCTTGGGATTTGACCTGACCGAGGACGCGGTTGGTCCGCGAAAACGCCTGGATCAGCCCGTGGAACCGCAGGTTCTTGTCGACGTAGAGCGTGTTCAGTTTCTTGGCATCGAACCCGGTCAGGAACATGTTGACCACCAAAAGGATGTCGACGCGGTCCTTGTCCTGGAAGTCGCGCCTCTCGCGCTCCTTCATCCGCTTGGCGATGTCCTTGTAATAGTTGTAAAAGCTGTGGCTGTCCTTCGTCGAATAGGCGGTCTGGTACATCGCGTTATAGTCGGCGATGAACCGGTCCAGCTTTTCGCGGGTGTGCACATTGACCGGCTTGTCCACGCCGATGTTGAAATCCGGATCGCCGATCATGCCGTCGGCATCGGCATCTTCTTCGTTGACCGTGTAGGTGAAGATCGTGGCCACGCGCAGATCGTGCTCGCCCGCATCGCGCCGACGCTTGAGGGCTTCGTAATAGGTGATCAGCGCATCGACCGAACTGACGCACAGCATCGCGCTGAACTGGCGGCTATGGGTCTTGCGATCATGGTTCTGGATGATCCAGTCGACGACACCGTTGATCCGGTCGGGGTGGTCGAAGAATTCCTTGATGTTGATGCCCGCGACCTCTTCGTCGATCAGGCTGCCATCCTTGCGCTTCAGCTTGCCCCAATACTCGACCGAAAAGCGCAAGACGTTCTCATCGCTGATCGCATCGGTGATGACGTATTTGTGCAAGCAGTCGCCGAACAGATCCTTGGTCGTCCGCTTGGCCATCGCGTTTTCGGCAAAGATCGGCGTGCCGGTGAAACCGAACATCTGCGCCCGGCTGAAGAACGCGACGATGCGCTTGTGGGTCTCGCCGAACTGCGAACGATGGCATTCGTCGAAGATGAACACGACCCGCTCGTCCTTCACCGCCTGCAGTGGGCCCTCGAACCTGTCGCGGGAAATCGCCGTGTTCAGCTTCTGGATCGTCGTGACGATCAGCTTGTGATCGCCTGCCAGCTGCTTGACCAGCGCACGGGTGTTGTCCGTGCCATCGACCGAACCATCGCTGAAATGGTTGAATTCCTTGGTCGTCTGATAATCCAGATCGCTGCGGTCGACGACGAAGACGACCTTATGCACCTTGGGGTTTTCGATCAGCACTTGTGCTGCCTTGAAGCTGGTCAGCGTCTTGCCTGAGCCGGTTGTATGCCAGATATAGCCATTCTTCCGCCCGGCCTTCACCCGCTCGACAATCGCCTCGACCGCGAAGTACTGATAGGGTCGCAGCACCATCAGCACCTTGTTGCTTTCGTGCAGGACGATGTATTTGCTGATCATTTTTGACGCATGGCACTTCTCGAGGAAGGCGTCGGCAAAGGCGTCTAGTTGGGTGATCAGCTTGTTTTCGACATCGGCCCAGAAGAAGGTCTGGTTGAAATCCTGATCGCGGTTGTTGGCATAGTACTTTGTGTTCACACCGTTCGAGATGACGAACAGCTGCACATACTGAAACAGCCCATGGTCCGACCAATAGGAATGGCGCTGGTAGCGGTTGACCTGATTGAAGGCCTCCTTCAGTTCCATGCCGCGGCGCTTCAGCTCCACCTGGATCAGCGGCAGTCCGTTGATCAGCAGCGTCACGTCATAGCGGTTCTTGTAGCTGCCGACTTGGGTGACCTGCGACGTGACCTGATACCGGTTGCGGCACCATTCTTCGGAATTCAGGAACTGGATGTAGACGGTCGTGCCGTCGTCGCGGGGCAGGGCCATGCGGTCGCGAAGGATCTTGGCTTTGTCGAAAACGTTGCCCTTGTCGAGGTGGTTCAGCACGCGGGTGAATTCGGCATCCGACAAGCTGACGCCGTTGTGTGCCTCTAGATTCGCTTTCAGGTTCGCGCGCAGCCCAGCGCCGTCGGTGATGGTCACAGGCTCCCAGCCAAGGCTGTGCAGCCTTTTGACCAGACCCGTCTCAAGCTGGGCTTCGGATTGGATCATCAAAAACGCCTTATGGTGAAATCGAATAGAAGGCAGACGCGGCCAGATCTTTGATCATGTCGATCCGGGTGCCGTCCCAGTGATAACTGATGTGCCGCCCCTGAACAGGCACCTCCATGACATCCGGGTAAAAGGCGGCAAAACAGGTGCTGCCGGGGTTGCGAACGGAAGGATAGACGATCCCGTTCGATCCGGCCGCCTTCATGCGGCGCGCGAACGCCTGTGACGCTGTATAGTCGTCGGGGTCCAGCAGCGCGGGAAACCCCGTACGAATGTCGGTCAGGTGCGCGTCGATGCGCCCGACCAATTCGCGTTTGTCGGCGATCCAGCCGGGCGTCTCATGCGTCATGGCACAAAATATCTGCGTGTGATGCACGGTCTCGAACAGTGCGGTCTCGAAGCTTTCGCCAGCGTAGAACGCGCCAAAGCTGCCATCGTGAAACCGCCCCGGATGATCGGGGCTGACATGGGTGAACGGTGCCATGACATAGGACGCGCCCGGCCCGCCGACCCGCCGACCGGGGGGCACCAGATCAAGGTTGCCGATGGTCTGGGCAAGCCGTGGGTTGGTTCTGCCCTCGCCCGCGCCGATCAGCAGCCAGTCGGCGGGGTCAGCGATATCCTCAAACAGATCAATCGGCGGATAGGCGGAATTGATTAGCCGATGATAGCGGTCCCATGTCACGCGGGCCAGCGGTGGCTCGGGCGGCGCTGCTACCACGGGCTGCGCATCGCATCGAGATAGCGGCGCACGCGCATGAGGTCGGTCAACTGCCCGCCCAGCATCACCTCAAGCGCCGGGGCCCCGCCAAAAGCGTCATTGGGCCGCTTGATCCAGCCGTAGCCGCGGGCAGGTTCCTTGAACAGCAGGCGCAGCGCCTTGTGGATGCCCATCAGGTTCGACAGGCGCGCGGCGGTGTCCACACCGGCGCGGCCCAGATCGCCCGCCTTCCAGCGCCGGAAGGTGCGCACCGAGATATCGCCCATCAGCACCGCAGCCTGATCGTCGGTGATCTGCCACCGTTCGGCGAGGTTGACGAATGCGCGCTGCATCGCCTGCACCTCGGCCGGGGTGAACTGCGGCACGGGTGGCACCGTGGGCTGTTCGATCAAATGAAGTTGTGGCATGGCGCTTTCTCCCGTGGCATATGGCAGTTATATGGCTAAATCCTGCAAAATGTCAAGGGTGCACCGCGCGGGTAGCGACTGCTACACGAACATCTGCTGCAACAGACCCTTCTTGAAGGTCTGGAGTTTGGCGACCTGATCCGCCACCGCCTGAATTTTGGCATCCATTGCCGAGAGGGCACCGGCGATTTTGGCTTGTTCGTCGGGGTGGGGAATCCAGAAGGTCAGTTTTTCAAGATTTCCCTTCGAAACCCCCAAAACAGAAATACCCTGCGCGATGCGAATGATCTGCTGACGCATTGGTGCGCTGCGCAACAGATAACCCGAGAACCCGACCACCAGAGAGCCGATTTTGGGGCGTGCAATGTAGGTGTGCAACCCCGCTACCAGCGAGCGTTCGCGCACCTCAACGATTTCGATGGCTTTGCCGATATCGGCATAGTCTTCGGATGCGTCTGCAATCACCACGTCACCGACACGGCAATATTCGTCATCGGTGAATGGCTTCAGGGTGCTGTTAGCCCCGACGAAAGGAACCGCCTCGAAGGACTGGCGAAAAAGCGGGCGGAATTTTGTGTGGATATCACCGTAGTGAATGTTCTGAACCTCTCCACCGTCATGGGTCAAGAACTCGCGCGACAGGCTGTTGGTTTTCACCCAGGTGAACACCTCCCCCAGCCGCTTCTCCTGCCAATCCGGAAAAGCTGACCCATCATCCCGCGTAAACCGAAGCTGCTGGCTGAACAGCTTTTGCATCAGCCCCGCCTTGAACCGCCCCAGCGCCGCCTGCCTGGCCGCCAGCGCCGCAAGTTTGGCATCCACCGCCCCCAGAAACCCCGCGATTTTTTGTTGTTCGGGGAGGGTGGGGAACCTGAGCGGAACCGCCTTCAACAGGCCAGTATCAAGCCGTCCCGTTCCGTGCCCCGCACTGTCCACCAATCGCTGAATGAACGACTTTCGCGCGATTAGTTGGTACGCAACGAACATTCCGTCATGTTCTGCGTCAACCACGAGCGCTTTGATGTCTTGGTTGAAGCACATCGGTTTGCGCAGAACCGCCACGGGAATGTCTTTGAAAAGAGTCATTCCACGAACCAAGATGACAATTGCCCCTTGTGGAGCGCATTTCAGTGTTCTTGCTCCCGCTGCCGTAAGTCGCAACCCCGTCTCTTCGAGGTGAGTGGTCTTGAGGTCGCGCGCAGTCACCCACGGAACGTCGCCACCCCAATAGTCTTCCCGGTCCTTCGACGGCGTGCCACCAGACAGAAACTCGCAGATATCGCCAAGTTCTTTTGTCTTATAAGCCTGTGATGCAAGGCTCATACTGGCGCCTCCAGCCCCAGTTCGGCGCAAAAGCCGCGAATGGCTTCGTCGAGCGCCGCCATGTTGCCGTCGATGCTGCGCAGTTCCGCCGCCACGGTGGCCAGATCAATCTCGGCCTCGGCCTCAAACGTGTCCACATAACGCGGGATGTTCAGGTTGTAGTCGTTTTCCTCAATCTCGGCGGGCAAAGCGCGGTGGCTGAACCGGTCCTCTGTCGTGCGCCCGCGATAGGCGGCAACGATGCGGCCCACATCGCAGTCACGCAGGACATTCTGGTTCTTGGCCTTCCCAAAACAGCCCGAGGCATCGACAAACAACACATCCTCGGTTTCGCGGCATTTCTTGAACACCAGAATACAGGTGGGAATGGTGGTGCCGTAAAAGATGTTGGCAGGCAGGCCGATGACGGCATCCAGCCAGTTGCGATCCTTGATCAGGTATTGCCGGATATGCCCCTCGGCCCCGCCACGGAACAGCGCGCCATGCGGCAGGATCACCGCCATGGTGCCGTTGTCATCCAGGTGATGCAGCATGTGCTGGACAAAGGCAAAGTCGGCCTTCGATGCCGGGGCCAGCTTGCCATATTGGCTGAACCGGTCGTCCGACAGCAGCAGTGGGTTGGACGACCAGTTGGCGCTGAACGGCGGGTTGGCCACCACTGCCTCGAAACGCATGCCTTCATGCTGGGGGTGTTCCAGCGTGTCTTCCTGCTTCAGGTCGAAATTGCGATAATGCACCCCGTGCAGGATCATGTTCATGCGGGCGAGGTTGTAGGTGGTGCGGTTCATCTCCTGCCCGAAGAACTCGGAAACTTCCGCCTCCTTCGCCACGCGAAGCAACAGGGAACCCGACCCGCAGGCCGGATCATAGACCGATTTCAGCCGCGTTTTGCCAGTGGCGACGATACGTGCGAGGATGGTGGAGACCTGCTGGGGTGTGTAGAACTCACCCGCTTTCTTGCCCGCGCCGCTGGCGAACTGCCCGATGAGGTATTCATAGGCGTCGCCAAGCACATCGCTGTCGGCCTGATCTAGTTGGAAATCAATCTCGTCCAGATGCGTCAGGACGCGCGCGATCAGGGTATTCTTGGCCTCTTCGGTGCGTCCCAGCTTGGTGGACGTCAGGTCAAGGTCTTCGAACAGGTTGTCGAAATCATCCTCGGACTCTGTGCCCATGGTGGACCGCTGGATATTGTTCAGGATCTTGGTCAGGTCAGCCAGGATGAACTGGCCCGGCTTTGATCCGCGTTTGGCGATCTGGCTGAACAGCTCGGACGGGCGCAGGAAATAGCCCAACGCATCGACGGATGCCTCGCTGACGGCATCAAGGATCGCGCGGCCGTCCGGCGTGGCCTCATTGACCGACAGGTAATCGATGCCGTCCTGTTTCAGTACCTCGTTGGCATAAAGGTGCATGCGCTCGGACAGGTATTTGAAGAAGATGAACCCCAGGATGTAATCGCGAAATTCGTCGGCGTTCATCTTGCCGCGCAGGGTGTTGGCAATGTCCCAGAGCTTTTGTTCGAGTTTCTTCTTCTGCTCTTCGGTCATTTGGCACGTCCCCGACTGGTTTATAGGCAAGTTTGCGCGACAAGCCCGCAAGGGGAAGGCGAAAATTGCAATGCTTCGCCTATGCTTACAACGCAAGGCTGCTTCGCGCCAGCCACGGCCGCACCTTCGGCATCACCCCCGTCACCTCCACCTCCCGCATCATCCCGCCCTCCACCAACCCATCCCGCACCCAATCCAGTGCCTTCCACCAATCCTCATAGCCGCGCCGGGCGGAGGCGATCTGTTCCGGATGCGGTCGCCAGGTGACCGGGCAGGCCAGCACCTCGACGCTGCGCCAGCGCCCGCGATGCAGCACGCGCTCGACACCAACCACTTCGGTCACCGCGCGCACGCCGTGCTGGTTCTCACGCGTGTCACGTGGCACGCAGCGCGGCACGGCGCCGGGCATCCAGTCGGGGGTCAGGCCAGCCCGCGCCAGTTCCGCAACCCGGATCGCCATACGGATGCCACCGAGGCTGTCTGGGATCCCAGCGACGGTGGCGGCGATCACCTCGGCATCGGGATGAGTATAACTGCCCATCTTGTGCTGACCGCCGTCGACCTTGCAGCCCAGCGCTGCACGCTGAAGCAGGACGTATTCGAGGCCAAAGCCGAAGCCCTCCTCTGCAACATCTTGCGGTGGCGGCAATTCCAGCTGCGCCTTTTCCACCCGGAACGCCCATTCCAGCGCCGCCTGCACGCCCAGCGCGCGTTTTGCTTTCGTGCCGTCCGAACGCCCAATCCTCCCCTGCATGCTCATGGCAGCCTCCCTTCAAAGAGGCCCATCTGCGCTGGGCGATCCGGTTCCTCGCTCGGCCGCCAGATCCACGGGCCGGAGGCCATGGGCAGCTGCGAGAGTGCGCCACGCATGTGCTGCTGCCAGAGGGTGAACGCCGTTGCCGAGCAGGCGCAGAGCGCGTGCCCGATGGGCCAGCCCATCAGCCATCCGACGAAGAGCGGGTTCAGCCGCCGCCGCGTGCGAGCTTTCAGGATCCGCCGCGAGACGGCCCGCCCATGCGAGGCAATCATCGAAGCCCAGAGCGGGCGCGAGATCGGGGCGTGTGGCGAGGACCGCTGCCCACGTCTCGTGCTCACCGGGTCCGGGCGGGTGAAGCCCTGCTCCGCCCGGTAATGCAGGATGTCCATCCGGGACTTGCCATCCGCCCGGATGACGCTGGCCTCGCTCGATCCCTTCCAGTTCTGCGCCGCCGGTGTCGGCCACTGCAGCGCCTGCGCGCTGGGCTTCGGCTCGCCCCGGCTGTTGATCTTGCCACGCAGCCGATCCACCTGGTCGTCCGCCACCGGCGTTTGCCATTGCGCCGCCTGCGCGGGCAGGGGCGGCATCCCGCCCGAGCCATAGCTCTGGCCCGGCCCACCCTTCGCGCCGTCCGTCGCTTTCGGCGTCGACCAGCTGGTGATGCCCGACGCCAGTGCTTCGGCTTTCCGGGTAAAGTCGCTGTTCCCGGCCGGGTTGTAGCGGGTCGTGCCGGGATGCAGGCTCATCGGTGTGGGCCAGGATGAAGATGCGCAGCCGCTGGTGCGGCGCACCGACTTCTGCCGCTGAGAACAGACCCGCCGCAGGCGTGTAGCCCAGACCCCAAAGCTCTCGCAGGACGGTTTCAAGGCCGAGGGTGACGTGGCCGGGGACGTTTTCGAGGAACACCCATTGGGGGCGGCACTCATCGATGACACGGGCGACATCAGGCCAGAGGTGACGGGGATCATCGGCACCGCCGCGCTTTCCAGCGGCGCTGAACGGTTGGCAGGGATATCCCGCGAGGACGGTATCGAATGCACCGCGGAAGGGCCGGGCTTTGAGGCTGCGCAGATCATCCCAGATTGGGGCTGGTGCGAAATACCCGGCGCGCTGGGCCGCGATGAGGACGGTTCGCGGCCAGTCCTCCCACTCGACGAAGGCGCGGGTGTGATATCCCGGCTCGGCGAGCATGAGGCCCATATCCAGGCCTCCGCCGCCTGCGCAGAGGGATAGTCCGTGCCGGGGACGTGACACCATGCCATTCACGCCACCACGCGCTGGCTGAGGCGTTCGGGCGTGACCAGCCCACGTGCCAGCATCAATCCGCACATGGCGGTGCTGATCATGCCCTTGGGCAGGTATTCGTCGGAGTTGACCTTGGCGGCATAGAACGCCGCCAGCGCATCCGGGCTGGGCGGGGGCGCTGCATCTGACTTGCGCCGCCGCTTGGCCTTTGTGCCCTTCGCATTCGCGATGGTCGCCTGCGCATCGCGCCGGGCTGCACGCTCCATGAACCGGTCGAGGGCTTTGGGGCCATCGGGCGGGTTGGGATGATTGGCTCGGGTCTCGATGGCGATCTCGATGATCCGATCATTGGACAGCCCGAGATCATCAATCCAGCGGCGAACATGGGTTTGCGCTGGCCAGCCCTGCCACCAGGCGGGCAGGGTGGCATTGGCGGCGAAGCCCAGCGCTTGCAGCAGCTCTGCGAAGAACCGATCAAAATCGGCATCGCGCGCAGCCGCGTCCTCCTCCTCCTTTACTGGTTCCCTTAAAGGTTCTCTTACAAGGTTAGTCTCCGGATTCCGGAGATGGCTTTGGCCAAAATCCGGAGATGGCTTTGCTGGAAATCCGGAGATGGCTCCATGTCCGGAATCCGGAGCTGGGTCATCGTCCTGTTCTTCCTCCGTTCCCAAAAGCCCGTCTCCGATTTCCGGAGTTGGTTCTTGTGGAAAGCCATCCTCGAACCCCAGGATGTAGCGTGTGGCCTGCCGCTTGTGGGTACGCGGATCATGGGTACGGACCCGGTGGATCAGTCGCAAATCCTCGAGTCGGGCGAGATGGTCGTTCAGCGCCGAGACCGACATTTCCGCATCATCGGCCAGCCGCGCCTGCGTCGGGAAACACCCGAAGTCCGGGTTGTGCCGATCGCAGAGAAACCAGAGCACGATCTTGGTGGCGGGCTTCAGCCCGCGTTGCTGGATGGCCCAGACAGTTGCCTTGTGGCTCATGGTGCAGCCCTCCGCGACGGGAGCTGCGCGCGGCTGGTGAAGCCGTTGTCCGCCAGCGCGCCCAGCGCATCGTCGACCGAGCGCACCAGCGCCCAGCCAAAGCCCTGCGCCAGCACTGCATTGCGGAAGGTCTCCTGCGTCGGGCGCAGCCGTCCTTTCGGGGCTTTCAGCTCGAGGAACAGCACGCGGCCATCGCACAGGATCATCAGATCGGCGAAACCGGCATGGACGCCCATGCCGACGAGGATCGCCTGGCGTTTCGCACCACGCGGCCCGGCCTCGGTCACCTCATTGGCGCAGTGATGCACGATGGCATCGCGGGGCAGGGCAATGCGCAGCGCCTGCACAACGGCGCGCTGCAGATCGGCCTCGGGTGTGCCGCGCCGGGTCATCGCGTCACCTCCGGATTTCGCTGGTCATCGCCGCCCCGCCCTGGGATCTTGGCCTCAAGCACGACCAGCAGGATGCGCGCGTCCTCACGCTCCTCGTGGGTTTCGCCATGCTGGACGAGCACGTTGCAGGCGAGCCGGATCAGATGGTCCGAATGGTGCACCACATCGGCCACGACCATCCGCGCCTCGCGCCGCCGCTCCTCGATCCACTCGGCGCGCGTCTCATCGCCCGTCTGACGCTTGCGAAAGGGGAAGGGCGCGGTCATCGCCGACCCCGCGACGGTGCCTTGCGTGATTGTTCTCTGGTCTCAAGCCAGCTGCGCACGGTGCTGCGCCGGTAATAGACCTTCCGCCCCAGCTTGATGCTCTGCGGACCGGTGCGCTTTGCATCCCAGCGCCACAGCGTGTCCTCGGACACCCCGAGGCTGATCGCCAGATCATGCCGACTGATCCAGTCCTCCAACAGGCCCATGTCGGGCCCTTCATGGCGGCTGTCCTGCGTATCCAACATCTGTGATTCCTTCCCCTTTTGCGCCCGATTGCGGGCGATTGCGTCATGGGGTGCAGGGGAGCAGAGGAGGGGGGGTGGCAGGGTGGCATAAACCGGCGTATTCATCGCGCCATTTGTGCCACCCCTTGTTTTATTGATGTTTTCTCACGTTCACCAATTTTTGTAGAGGCGAATACTTCTTGAGCCTTATCAACCAAGGATTGCAAAGCCACGGTGGGTTCGGGAGTCCCTCGGCATGTCTGGAATCACTGCCGCGCGCGCGCCCCACATGAAAACTTTGAAAAGGACGAAGCGATGGCGTTACCACCCCGTGTATTCTGGGCTTTGGAGGATCTGGCCGTGCGTTGGGGATGCGCTCCTGCCGATATTGTGGGATGGGCAACCGAAGGAATAATTGAAATTGTTACCAGCATCGGGAAGGTGCAGTGCAGTGGAACCGAGCCGCAGGTTGGACTGATGGTGGTCTGCGCGGAGGATGTCATGCCGTTGTTTCGGGGCAATCGCTCAGATCCCAGGACCTGCATGATCTGGCGCATCCGGCCGCAGGGCACCGGCACATGGAAGATCATCACCGATCCCGCCCAAGGTGCGACGATCGAACTGGAGGATCTTCTGGTGACGGCCAAAACTGCCCAGCGCTTTGAAGATGAGTACGATCCGCTGCACCGTGTTCATGTCAGCCCCGGGCGTTCGTCACGGCACGAGTGGGAGGGGATGCTCCAGGCTCTGATGATCAGGTTGTTCGAACACGGGTTGCCGGAATCGCAGGCCGAGCTTGTGGCGGAAGGCCAGGACTGGTTTGTGGCAAACTCCAGGGATGGGTCTGTTCCGGATGAAAGCCAGATCCGTCGAAAACTCAGCCCGATCTGGCGGGCATTGAAGAAACCCCAGTAACGGCGTTGATCATTGTTCAGGGCGAGATCAGCGCCCGCCCTGAACAATGCGCAGCTGCGGTTTCATCATCTCCGCGACCGCATTCACTCCATCCCGCAATGGCGAGTCCATCATATGCGCATAGCGTTGCGTAGTGCGCATCTGCGAATGCCCCAGCAGCTTGCCGATCATCTCCAACGACGCGCCCCCGCTGACCAGCAGGGAAGCGAAGGTATGGCGCAGGTCATGGATGCGCACGCCCGTAATCCCGGCCTCGGTCTGGATCTGACGCCAGAAGCGGCGGATTTCCTTGACCGGCTGGCCGGGCACATCACCGGGAAACAGCCACGGACAATCCCGATGCACAGCCGTTTGCCTCTGGCGCACGATGGCGGCCACATCCGGCGAAATCGGAAGACGATGGATCTTGCGCTGCTTGGTGGTGGTCGCGGGCTTCGACCATGTGGCGAACTCGAGATTGAACTGCTCGAACCGCGCGCAGCGCACCTCGCCAAGGCGGGCGCCTGTCAACATGCACATGCGGATGATGTTGGCGGCGCGCTGGTCGTCGGCCGTGCCCAGCGCCTTGGCCAGACGATCAATCTCATCCATGCTGAGATAGCGCTCGCGCTCTGTCTCGATGCGCCGGTAAAACCCCATCGCCGGGTTGTCGGGACGCATTTTCCACTGGACGGCAAGGTTGAACATCTTGCGCAAGACCTCGCCGGTTCGGTTGGCACGGATCGGGGTTGGTTTGGATCCCTGCAGCTTGCGCGCGCGATTGATGGGTTTGGACTTGGACGGGCGGGCGCGGCCCTTGGCCACTTGGGCAAGCAATCTGTCGACATCATCGAGCGTGACTTCCTCGACCAGCTTGTGCTTCCAGACTGGCTGGACCAGTTTGCGCAGCATGGAAATCTGGTCGGTGCGATTGGTCGGGGCAAGATTGGGCAGGTGGGTTTCGATATAGCGGTCGATCAGATCGGGGATGCGGGGGGCCGTCATCCCGGTTTCGCGCTCGCCCAGTGGATCACCGCCATCGTCTATGATGCGGCGCAGGGCCTTGGCCTGTTCGCGCGCGGCGGTGACCGTCCATTCAGGCCACCTGCCGATGGTGAAGCGGCGCTGGCGGCCTTTGACCCGGTAATCCAGTGTGAAATTCCGGCTGCCGGATGTAAAGACGCGCAGAGAAAATCCCCGCACATCCTCGTCAAAGACCTGGTAGATGCCCGCGCGAGGCTCGGCCGCCCTGACCAGTTTTTCGGTCAGCTTTTCCCTTTGCGCCATGATGAACCACCTCCGTGCTGACGTGACACAGGCGTGATCCGCGCTGCAGTTCAACTCAAACATCGACCGAAGGGGTGGCAGGGTGGCATAAACCGGCAAATGGAAATGAGGGCTCGTGCCGGTCCCTTTTTGTTCTGCGGTGGTAGGTGGGATCGGTGTCGACTTTCCTAGGCTGACAAGGGGCTGCTTCGAGCCCACTGTTGCCATTTCCGTTGACACAGATGCTGCGGGGGCAGTCGACCGGTCTCAGCCTTGTGTGGACGTTCCTCATCCAGCGCGCTCCGAGACGCAGAACTATCAAAGAAGCTACAAGAAGCCAATCTACCGCCAGCTGACCTGCCGGTTCCAATCGACCCACTGCGGCTGAGAGCGGACCCAAGAGAACAGAAACCTCTCGGCGTTCTGCCGCAGTTCCTTATCCGCCAGCCTCGGATCAATCGAAACCGGGTAAAATTCAAACCCTACGGTTCCCGTTCGTTTTGCCGCCATCGCAATCGGAAGGGTGCGGCGAAGCTGTTCGGGCGGGGCAGTTCCGGCATGCATGCTCTTGAACCAGCGAATATCGTGGCGAATTTTGCCGCGGATGCTCCGTCCCGTTTCGCCAATCCGAACCCCACGCTCCGGCCAGTAGATTTCAGCGTAAAGGCCGGGCTTGGCAGGCAGAAGATCTGGTGAACGACTACGACCCATAAGCCAGGATACATTCAGGCGCAGCCCTTCGTAGTCCAAAAACTCAACGGCGTTGCTGTGGGCATTCATTTTATTTCTCCTTTGATTTGGTTGAACTTGTTTTGCTCGAACTGTGCCTTTTCTTCTGGCGACACGGCCTTGCGGAGGAAGGCGACCCGTTCCGCCGTTCTGGCATCCTCCCGCAATTCGTTAGGAATGTCAGAGACACGGACCAGACCCGAGTGCAGGGCGTATGCCGCGACCGGGTCACCACCGGACAAGTCATTTAGCCAGGCAAGATGGATACGCCACACGGGGAGCGGCTCTAACAACTGCGTTTCAAGTTCCGCAGCGTCAACTGTGGGGCTTTTCAGCTTTTCAGCTTGTTCAGCGAGAAAGGCTGTGAAGGGGTGATCTTCCACTTCAGGCCATTCTTCAACGTCCCGGAGCATCTTGCCGAGCACATCATCGGCGACGACAGAAGCCTCTTCTGCATCAAGCCGCGCACTGACCTCGCCAAAGGGATCACCGTCCTTCCCAAGATGCGAGGCCATCCCTTCGCGCAGTCGAGTGAGGTTTGATCTGGCCGCACTTAGCTTTTCACGGCGATCAAGCATGCTCATTTCTGCCAGAAGCGTGAACATCCACGGCGCAGCCGCTACCAGTTCGTCAACAGACACCCCGTAGCGATCCTGGATCATCTGGAAGTCGAGGCTTGTTCCGGACGTGACGAAGGTCATGACACGCTGCATCCCCCCACCAAGTTCATTGATGTCGTCATCGGAAGGCGGGGCTGACAGGACTTCGGCATCCACTTTCAGGGCGCGCGCCAGATTGCGGATTGTGTGAACCCTGTTTCCCGTCTCGGCTTCGCCCGCCTCAAGGCGCGCGATCGTCCGTTTCGAGATTTTAGCGCGGTCCGCCAGATCCTGCTGAGAGAAGCCTGAGCGGCGGCGAAGCTTAACTAATGTCTCTGAATTTATTGTCATTGTGTAACCTCCATGGCACTTTCAACCAAAGTGACACCATTTAATGATGTAATAAAGAGACACTTTGGTGTATTTGGCATACATTATTATGCAAAATTTGCCCTGCAGAGCTTCGAATGTCACCGGGGACCGGCATGATCGTGCGATTTTGCGCCAGCGAGAGCGCCATATGGCATCGTGCGGTGACACACAGCCTCTCGGGTAGACCCAGCAGTATGAGGTCGTTTTCTGGTTCGCTTTCTGTGCATTGCCGCCGTTCACGTCTGCGCACGCTGCATAGCAGCAAAACGGTATATCGTCCGCACAGCGGCAGCAGAAATTGCGCGTTTGCTGCGAGATGAGCGATCAGGATGGGCCATAATCGCATTGGGTCGAGTCAACGCTGAGTCAACGGACATATGCGGTTTTGGGCATACCCAGCGCGGTTGAGCGCAGGTGAATGTTGTCGGTTGCCGAGAAACAAAATGCGTGAGAACAAAGGCTTATCGACTAAGCCGTTGGTTTTTATAAGCTATTGGAATCGCAGGGGTTTTGGCTCATAACCTGAAGGTCGTAGGTTCAAATCCTACTCCCGCAACCAAATTATCTAACCTTTCCAAATGGTTAGAACCCGACAAAAACACTTGTGTACGGCCCGCGCAAAAACGAGTCAACGCCAAGTCAACGTTTTGCAAGTCCCCTTGAAAACTCAGGGGGATTTTTGCATTTGGGCATGTTCGCCGCTGCGCTGCATAAGCCACTGTTGAAACCAACGCCCCGATCCAGTATATGACTCAGTCATACCATGGAGGCTCGGATGACCGTCAAAACTACCCTCAGCTTTACCGACCGCCACCACCAGTTCCTTTCTGAAAAGGTCGGGCAGGGCGTGTTCGCGACCCAGAGCGCTGCAGTCGCGGCCGCGCTGGAACAGATGATGCAGGATGAACAGGAACGCGACGTGGCCCTCTCTGCCCTCACGCAGGAAATCCGTGCGCGCATGGAAACGCCGCGCGAAGAGTTCATCGACCAGGACGACGCCTTCGCCACTGCTCGCCATACCATCGGGGCGGCCCGCGGAGCGTGAACTACCGCATTCGTTTCCACCCACTTGTCGCGCGCGACCTTGACGCCATCGCCCAGTGGATTCTCGATTATGCCGGTCCCGATGCGGCCGCCCGCAAGCTGGCCGAGATCGAGGCGGCCATCGCCACGCTGAAGGCCACGCCCCACAAGGGCAGTCTCCGCGATGAAATCGCCCCTGGTCTGCGTGCCATCCCGGCAGGTCGGAAAGCCGTGATTGCCTTCGTTGTTGACGATGACGCCGCCGAAGTGCTTGTTTATGCTGTCACCTATGGCGGCGCGGATTGGGCCATGCGCAGCAGCGCGCGCAGCCGGTAATGGGGCAGAGGCCACTTGTTTGTTTGAAAAGGTCCTCTGATGGGATTTGTCTTTTACGATCTTGAGACCACCGGGATATCGCCCGCCTTTGATCAGCCGCTGCAGTTTGCGGCGATCCGCACGGATGACAGTTTTGTCGAGATCGAGCGCGTCAATCTTCGCTGCCGGATCGCGCCACACATCATCCCGTCCCCTCAGGCGCTGATTGTCACCGGCGTGACGCCCGAGCAGCTGCTTGACCCCGAGCTGCCGTCCTTGTTCGAGTTCACCCAGACAATCATGGATCTGACTGAACGTTGGGCGCCTGCGACATGGGCGGGCTTCAACACCATCCGGTTTGATGAGGAGGTGTTGCGCCAAGCCTTCTACCAGAACCTGCAGCCGAACATCTATGCCACCCAGTTCAACGGCAACAATAGGCTCGACATCCTGACCGCCGTCTATGCTGTGTGGTGTCGCAATCCCGGTCTGATGCAATGGCCGACCGACGATACCGGCCGCTCTTCCTTCAAGCTGGATCGTCTGGCTCCGGCCAACGGCTTCAACGCGCACAATGCCCATGATGCGCTTGGTGACGTCGAAGCCACGATCCATATCGCCCGCCTCATTGCCAGTGGGGATCCCGCGCTCTGGTCGGCAA
Organism: Roseovarius sp. MBR-6; assembly: GCF_040547525.1. Classification (NCBI taxonomy): domain Bacteria; kingdom Pseudomonadati; phylum Pseudomonadota; class Alphaproteobacteria; order Rhodobacterales; family Roseobacteraceae; genus Roseovarius; species Roseovarius sp. MBR-6. The sequence continues at coordinate 19,305 of NZ_JBEPPW010000015.1, forward strand.
TCCTGCGCAACCGCGACAAGCAGAACGTCATGGCGACGCTGGAAACCTTCCGCCCCGTGGAGTTGGTGCTGCGCTTCGGTGGTGGGCCGCCCCGTGCCTATGTGGGATGTTTCTGTGGCACTGCTAACGGAAACCCGACGCAGGCGGCCTTCTTCGATCTGCAGGCGGGCGATCCAGAGGCATTGATGCAGGCCGATGATGCGGCGCTGTTCCAGGCGGTCGATGGTACGCCCCAGATCATCCGCAGCATCGCGACCAATAAGGTGCCGTCTCTCTTCCCGATTGCCACTCCAGATCCGGACCACCTGCGCAAAGCGGCCCTGATCGCCGCCAACCCCGCCTTCCGCGCCCGGGTCGGGCAGGCCATGGCCGCGCGATATGTCGAGGATCCAGCTGCGTCTCCCCCACCGGTCGAGAAGCAGATCTACGGCGGGTTCTATGCCAAGGCTGATCGTGATCTGCTGGCCGAGTTCCAGCGGGCAGACTGGCCACGGCGGCGGCGGATCGTTGATCTTCTAGCCGATGTCCGTTTGCGCCAGCTCGGCCGCAGGCTCATCGCCTTTCACGCGCCTGAAATCATGACTACTGACGAGGCCGAGCAGTTTGAGGCGTTCCTGCGCGAGCGGTGGAACGCTCCGGATTTGCCTGAGACCGAGTGGACGACCATTGCCTCAGCGACGCACGCCATCGCAGAGCTGCGGACGCGGCCGGGCGCGGATAAGCGGACACTGCACGAAATAGCCGCGTTCATTAGCCAGAGGACAGTCGAGCGACTGCTGATAGGCAATTGACTCAACGTTCAGCAGTTTCGGCCGGTTAGTGCGGCGCGCCTTCTTTTGAGTTTGCACCCACGCGACCACGCATATTTGTAGCAATCAAGTCGCCGTGGCTTGAACAAATGGTAGGGCCTGAGTATGGCACTTGGATATGCGGTAATCTGGCGGACAGGCCTGTGGCGCAGATTTGGTAATGAAGCAGGTGGTCCGAGATGCTCAAACGGAACCCCCAGCACGCCTTGCCAAATCACCTCGTAGTGAGGCATGATGCAGAACAAAAATGGAACTCAAAGGCGGCGGGCATGAGGCTATGAGCGAGCCATACGATCCAAGGGCAATCGCGAACCTTATGCTCGACGAGGCGGATCGGTGGCACTGGAAGATTACGAATCTTGCCCTCCAGAAGTTGCTCTACTTTGCTCACGGCATACATTTGACCAAGACGAAGCGACCGCTTGTGTCGGGCTACTTCGAGGCTTGGCGGTACGGCCCTGTGCATCCTGCCGTCTATCGCGCGTTCAAGCCATCAGGGGCTGCGCCAATCGTTAACCGCGCGGTCGCGAAAGACCCGCTCACCGGCAAGGCCCGCGACTTGCCCAAGCCGACCGACCCCGAAGTTCTGCAACTCGTCACTGTCGTAATGCACTCATATGGGAAGCTTCCGGCTGGACGGCTCGTCGATCTCTCTCACGCCAAGGACTCACCTTGGTCAGTGGTCGTGGACAAAGCACGAACAGATGTTGCTTTTGGGATGCGGATACCGGATGATGTGATCATCGACCGATTCCGCCACCATAAGGTGTCGGTCGGCACAAATCCTCGTGCAGGAGAACCGCCCAGTGACGACACGCCTTTTGCCTGACATTGACCTTGCGCGCATCGCGCCCCAGCGCGATGACATGAAGCGCAAGAGCTTGGAGCAGATGAAGGGCGGCTTCTCGACCTTTTCTTACAAGCCGGTGCGTGCCTGCTTCTCCGACATCTTCAACATCCAGCCCGATTTAGACTTGGGCGCAGCCGAGCCGACGCCTTGGGCCGTGATCGAGTCCGAGTTGCGGAAGCGGAGCCGGTCGGATGAGGAGTTCAACTACAACCGACGCGTTGCCTTGGGCCTGCATGACTTTGCGACTTCTGGCCGGGTGTTTGGGCGGCGGCACGAGTTCTTCCCGCTGTCGATGGGCATGGGTCAGAAGATCACCCTTTGGCTCCCCATGATCCTCGCCATCGACGAGCAAGCGAGCGCCCTGTTCATCGAACCGCGCCGCACCAGAGGTTTGACCGCTGAGGGCCGCCGGTTTGCCTTCTCAATGATGCACGAGCGCATCCGGGCGGCTGACGAGGACTTTGCCGAGGTTCGGCTGACAATCGCGCAGTTTGGCGACCCGTCGGAGGACCGGCGTGCGGTCAGGCTGCACACGGACGAAGGGATTGAATTGTACTCCCGTGAGCTACTCGAACAAATGGTCGCTTCAACCTATGAAATGTGGAGCGAGGTGCTTGAAGAGCGGGAACGCAAGGCGCGCGGCAGGGCGACGGGTACCGGCCCGCTGATCTGACCTAGTATAATACATCCGGAAAGCGCCCTTCACCCACACGCGCGCACCTGCTCCCGCAGGACGCCATAATCGGCGAGCATGCCGGTCAGGACCGCGCCCTCCGGTAATTCCTCGACTTCATCCGCCGCGCGTCCCAGATCGGCCTGACTATATTCCACCACCGGCGGGCAGGTTGTCTGAACATCAGAACCGCCCATCGCGCATGCGCTGAGCGAGAGCATCGCGATCAGCGGGGCGGCGACTGGCGGCGTCCAGCATCTGGCGTTGGATGTCATGGGTTTTCTCCGATGTTGAAAGGCGTTCCGCCAGCCGCCCGGCGCGTTCCCCGGCGCGGCGGAGGTTCAGGAGGAACAGGACGGTGGTGATTGCTGCCAGGATAAGGCCCAGCGCTGTGCGCGTCGGGCCGCTGGAGAGGATGGTGGTGATCCAGCCCATCAGCGCTGCCCCCGCTTCCAGTCATCGATCCGGGCATGGATGGCGACGGCGATGCCGAGCAGGGCCAGAACGATGAAGACCCAGCGCAGGGTGTCGAGATAAGGCACCAGCGGCAGGATTGCGGATTGCGTCTCGGCAAGGACATCCTGCGCCACTTCGACACCGGCGGCACCGACCGTGGCAACCCCGGCCGTCCCGCCACCTTTCAGGGTGCGGCTGTCAGCCAGCACCTCGCGGGCAGGGGCGACCTCCGGCACGAAGGGCGTCGCGCGGGGAGGGAAGGGATCGCCCCAGCTGCGCGCGGGCCCGAGATCGATATGCATGAAGCCCGAGCGGGGGTAATATCCGAAGCCGAGGAACCCCACCGCGCGGGCTGCGGCCTCAAAGGCAACGGGGTCATGGTTCGACATGGCGATATCAAACGCGGTGCCCTGCATGTGTTTCGATGCCGGTGCCCCGCCGACCGCGCGGTTGTGGCTGGGGCTGCGATAGGCGGAGCGCACGATCAGCGGCTTGCCGAGGCGGTTGCGCAGAGACTGCAGCTTGTCCAGCGCCTCCGTGTTGATCTTGATCGCGCCCTCGCCGCGCGATGCAATCTCGGCGGGCGAGAAGCTGGGCCAGCGCCAGGCGCTGTCGGGAACGTCGCGGTAATGGGCATAGGTGGTGGTCGGCATGATGGGTCTCCAGAAATGCAAAACCCGCCTGCAGTGGGCGGGTCGGGTGGGGTGGCTTGGTGATGGGCGCGATCGTCAGTCGGTGCGGCCGCGCTGGAACGCCTCGAACATCAGATCGCGCATGGCGCGGATGTCGGTCTCGATGCGCTCCAGCCGGTCGGCATCGCCCTTGCGGTCCTCGGCGCGCTGGCGGTCCACGCGGTCGCGTTCGGCCAGCAGCTCGCGATCCAAACGCACCAGCATCGCGTCATTGGTGAAGGCGCGGCGCGTGACGGCGGCGAGGAGGGCTATGAAGCCGCCGATCAGCGCAGTGATGGCGGCGGTCAGGCCATTGTCGCGCAAGGCCGCGCCGACCTCCTGCAGCAGGGGCGTTCGTTCGGTCATGGTGATATCCTTTGGTCGGGGGCTGGTGTTGGTGTGCAACAGGGGTGTGCCGGTGTGCCTCATCCGACCTTGCAGCCCCAGAATGAGGTGTGATTGGCGGCGAAGAAGCCGTCTGCGACCCGGAAATAGCCCTGCAACTCGACGGTATCGCCCGCGACCAGCGTCACCATGGTTTGCAGCCAGAGCGCTGTGGCGAGAGAGACGTGGCCGCCGCTGATCTCACCGAAGGAGCCGCGGATTTCGGTCGTGCCGTTCAGCACCAGCCGTCCGCGCATCCGCGCCGTGGCACTGGCATTGATTTTGTAGAGCAGCGTCGCGCCGAAGAGGTAGGTGCCGGAGGCGGGCGCGGTGAAGAGGCCGGTCGCAGCGTCGAACACGCTCTGATCGTTGCTCTCGGTCATGTTGATGCCGATCTTCGTCCAGGTCCCGACGCCCACGTGATTGTCGAAGTTGGTCCAGGCCTTGAAGCGCGGCAGCCGGGGTTGATCGACGATGCCGGTGACATTGTCGACGATGAGGCCATCGAAGAAGGTGCTGCCATCGGGCGAGACCGCGAGGCGGAAGCGGTCAGAGCCGAAGAGCCCCAGCAGCGCCTTGGTCACGAAGCCTGTCTGCAGCGTCAGGCCGAGATCATCGGCGCTGCTCTCCTTGTTCATCGTGTAGAACAGATCGCCTGTGCCACCCTCGGCGACGGTCTTCGCTGTCCAGAGTGCCGCGTTCAGCTTGGCCGAGAACGGATTGGCGGCGTCGGCGGTGGTGCCCAGCCCCAGCAGCGCCATGTTCTGCAACGCATCCGGCGTGCTTCCGACCCAGCCCGCGCCGTCATAGACCAGCAGCATACCCTCGTCTTCGACCCATGCGCGCCAGCCGGGGCGCGGCACCAGCCGCATCCAGACGCCATCGACCCAATATGCCACGTTCAGGTCCCAGCCTGCCCAGTCGCCGGTCGCGCTCGAGGCGACGATGTGGCGGTCGCCGTCAGCAGGGCTGGCGGGTGGGGCTGTCAGATCCCGGTCAAGCACCGACAGTTGCACCATGGCATCCAGCAGGCGCAGGGCCTCATTGTGGGTGACATGCTTCTGCGCCTGCGATGCCAGAATGTAGGGCAGCAGGAGATGGGTGGTGATGTCGGACATGAGAGGGCTTTCAGAATGTGAGCGTGATGGTTCTGGCTGCACCGCGCCCGATCAGGGCGGAAAGCTGGAAGATGCGCAGCTCAAGACTTTCGCCGGGGCCAAGCAGCGCGCCCCAATCGGCGGTCTGTTGGGCGGCCGTGTAGAGGGCCGAGGTCGTGGCAACTTGTAAGGTTCTCTTAACAGTTGCCCCGTCGCGGATCTCGACCTCGTAGGCTTCAGTTTCCTCCGCGAGCGGCGCGTCGACCGCGCCCCAGCTGTCGGCCGCGAGCGACCGCGACCGCCGCGTCCAGCGGATCGTCAGATCGCCGGGCGTGCGCGGCCTGCGCCATGGCTGCGCGACATGGGCAACCGAGAAGGGGCGCAGCCCGACGCCTTCGGGGGTGAACTCCACCGCGGTGTAGGTCTCGTCGCTCACGGGCTTAGAGGCCGGGCCGATGCGCCAGTTCCATGGCAGACCGAGATCAGCTTCGGAAACTGGCAGCGAGGTCAATGCCGTGTCCAGCACCACGACGCGCGCGCCCGTGGACACAACGCTGGCGATGACACCTTCGGTGCCGCGCTGGCCGCGCAGCAACCGGGTCAGGCGGTAACGCCCCGGCGCGACGAGTTCGGCCGTGCCCGCCTGGACAATCTCCCAGAGCCCCGGACTGGTCTCCACGGCCAGCGCATTCGCCCCGCCGAAGAGGGCGAGATCGGTGACGCTTTCCAAGGTGCCAGAATAGAGATCGACCAGCAGCGCATTGCCAAGATCGAAGCGCGACACCGGCCCGGCATGGAAATCCGCCGCCAGCACGCCCATGCGTGCTCGCGTGCCAAATGTGGTCAGCAGGGAAAACCCATCCGTCGCCGCACTTCGGTAGACGGCAATCTCACCCGGCCATGGCCTGGCATGGCCCGCAATCAACGGCCGATGCGCAGGCTGATCCTCGCGCAGCTGCGGCAGGTCCATGAGTATGATCTCAGGCGCGCCAAACACTGTCGGTGTCGAGAGCGTGGTCGGGCGCCGCTCGCCGGGCGGCAGGTCATAGACGGCGCGGTCCTGACGCACGGCGTCAATGCTGCGCAGGTCGGAATCGGCGATGGACACGAGGCGCATTTCCGTCAGGCGGCCATCGTGATCGAGCAGGATCACGTCCGCCGGATCCAGTGCCAGACGCGACGGCGGCAGACGGAACGCCGCAGTTTCGCGGCCAACCCAGGCCTCCATGAGGGCGCGGCGGCAGCGGCGCTCGGCCGCCTCGGGCGGCACCGCTATCGGGAAGGCCTCGGACGCGATGCGCGCGGTGTCCACCGTGATGCGCCGGGCCTCGACCTGAGCCGCGTCGTAATCCTCGTCGGCGCGGGCAACCTGCCACTTCAGGGCCTGGGGCAGTTCGGTTTCCTGCGCGCGGGTCAGCTCCATCCCATCGCCCGATCCTGACGATGGCGCGACCATGCCGTCGGGGGTGATGGTCACGCTGGCGATCCGGCCGCGCATCAGGAACCGGATGCGGCCTTCGCTTTCCACCGCATCGAACCCGAAATGCCGCGCCAGGGTGCCGAGCGAGGCGCGCGGCGCTTCCAGTGCCGAAATCACATAGCCTTCGACCGCGCCCCATAACTCGGAGACGTCGATTTGTTCCTCGGGAAGCCCGGCGCGCAGGCAGAGCTGGCGCACCAATGCCGCCAGCGACACAGCCCCCAGCCGCCCGGTGAGCCAGTGCCCGAGCCGCCAGTTCGGGCCATCGCTCCAGATGTCGGTCAGTTCGGGAAAGAACGGATAGGGCCGGGCATCCCAGGTCCAGGCGGCGCAGTCGGGCAGATGCACCATCGGCGCGCCATAGGCGGAAGACACCGGATTGTTCGCGGCCGCGCCCCACCAGAGATAGCTGGCCTCCAGATACGCCCGCTGGATCGCATCATCCCGCCAGCCGCGCGAGAAGTAGGGCACCTGGCTTTCCGAGGACTTCGGGTCGAAGAACACATTCGGCTGGTTGGTACCGCGATCAATCGCCGGGCAGCCCAGTTCGGTGAACCAGACGGGCTTGGATTGCGGCACCCACGCTGTGGGCGTCGCGACCTCCACCCCACCGGGGCGGTTAAAGTGTTGCTCCGACCACCACGCACGCAGATCCTTGAAGCGGAACACCCATGGTTTTGGCGGAAACATCTTCTGGCGCAGCCATTCACCAAGAGCACCGAAATCATCAAAGGCGTCGGTCTCAACCTCGATATAACCGTAGACACGGTAAGAGCCGGGATTGATCGTGGCATATTTCCCGAAGGTCGCCCGAGGAACATTGAGTCCGGTGACATCGCTGTTGTTCTGCGACGCAATCACGCGGAAGCGCCGATAGATGGCAGCATGCAGGGCGTTGCGCTGGTCTGGGACAAGCACACCATCGACAGTGATATCTCCGCCCAACACGTTGACCGGCCCCGCGTTGCTTGGGTGCGAAAGGCCAACGTAAAAACCCAGCGTGCCTTCAAAAGAGCGCAGGGTGTGCCAGGTCAGGGCATTCGTGTAACCGGCCATGGCGATTGAGACCGATGACGAGTAGACGCCGGTCATGTCGAAGTAGAGGAAGCGGTCAATGGTGAAATCGAGAAAGGGTGCGGCGTTCTCCTGCCCAAGAACGGGCCTGTGCACAAGGTCGGGTTGGATGGCGTGATGACCATTGCCGCTCTTGTCATCAATACGCGCAACAAGCTGGCCGATGGTGGTCACAGGGATCGTGCCCTCAATGTCCTGCCATAGCGTCGCACGGTCGGACGGATCAAACCAGGCACCCTGACGGCCAGAGATGAATTCTAGCGCCGGATCGAAGGTCGAAGGCACTGCCCCGTCAGTGATCGGCGTGCGTATCTGCACAGCGCGGTCAGGGTCGCTGGCATAGAACCACTCGAACCCCTCTCCCCCCGCGATGTTGCTATGCAGGTAGGCGCGGTCGTAGATCTCGGGCCAGCCTTGCACGGCATCGGCATGGTCAAACCCGTCGCGCCAGTCCGAGAGCGGCATGTAGTTATCAATGCCGATGAAGGTGATGCCGGGATCCGCCCAGAGCGGATCGAGATGGAAGAACACATCGCCTGATCCATCGCTGGGCTGATGCCCGAAGTATTCCGACCAGTCGGCGGCATAGCTGATCGCGGTGCTTGCGCCGAGGATTGAGTCAACATCAGCAGCAAGGGATTTGAACGCGGTGACGGCGGGATAGGTCGCGGCCCCGCTCCGGATCGTGGTGAGCCCGGGCATCTCCGAGCCGATCAGAAAGGCGTCGACCCCGCCCGCCACGGCGCAGAGATGCGCGTAATGCAACACCATCCGGCGCAGGCCCCAGTCGTCCAGAGGTCCGGCCCAGCTGACAGCATCCCCAGACAGGCTGAAACTGGCAGGCGTCGCGCCCCCAAAGAAGGCCGTGACCTGTGCGGCGGCTGCAGCGGTTTTGTCGACGCTCCCGGCAAAACCCGCTGCAGGCGAAGCGGTGATCCGCCCCCGCCAGGGAAAAGCTGGCTGGCCCGTCACCGCTTCATTGTCGGAATACGGGTCGGGCAGGCTGTTGCCGGGGGGCACATCCATCAGGATGAAGGGATAGAAGGTCACCCGCAGCCCGCGCGCCTTGATCTCCCGGATCGCCTGAACCACCGCGAAATCCGCCGGTGTGCCGCCAAAGACCGGGCGGTCGTCGCTGTCGCGGCTGACGAGATGCGCAGCCGCCCGCGCCACGCCATTCACCGACCAGGCGACGGGCGTTGTGATCTTGACGGGCAGTTCCACACCGGGCCGGATCCTGCACTGCCCGGCCCGCAGGTCATCGCCGAACCAGGCCACCACGAGGCTGACGCTCTCGATGCCCGGGACCGAGGCCTGCAGCCGGTCGAGCGCCACGACGATATCGGAGGTGTCGGAAATCGCGTTCAGGTTCTCGGCGCGGGTGGCCCCGCCCGGACCGGAGAGCCGCCGGATTGGCTGCGTGGCATAGATGAACTCGCCCGAGGCCGGGATCATCGTGACGGCCCGCACCAGTCCTTCGGCGGTGTCGGGATCGTCCAATGGGCGAAACACCTCGAAGGAGAGCTGCGGCAGGCGGTTGCCGAAGGCGGAGAGGGCGAGTTCTTCGAAGACCACATAGGCGGTGCCGCGAAAGCCGGGCGTTTGGCCTGCCCCCATCCTGGCGGCAATGAACGGATCGGGCTCCTGCGCCTCGTCACCCGGATACCAGCGCCAGGTGACGCCCGAGAGATCCATCGGCTTGCCATCGGCCCAGATGCGCCCCACGCCGGTCACTTCGCCCTCCGAGAGCGCCACGGCGAAGGAGGCAAAGTAGAGAAACTCCGTGGTGGTGACCTTGGGCCCGCCGCCCTTGCCGCCGCCCTGACGGCTGGTCTTTGTCTCCTCGCGGAAATCCGTGGCCCAGATGATATTGCCGCCGATGCGCATCCGCCCGAAGAGGCGCGGGATCACCGCGCCTTCGGTCGAGGAGGTGATGCGCAGGCTGTCGAGGCGCTGGCCTTCGATCCGCTGGGCGGGGGCCAGCGACGAGACGATCCAGGTGTCGACCACCGACCCGATGGAGGAGCCGACAAAACCGCCGATGGTGGCGGCGGACAGCCCAAGGATGCTGCCGCCGATCGAGCCGCCAATGGCGGTGCCGACGGCACCGAGGACAAGGGTTGCCATGATGAAACACTCAGATGTTGCTGGAGCGCGGGAAAAGGAAGGCGAAGGCGATGCGCCGCCGCCAGCCGGGGGTGAGCGGTTGCTCGATCACGCCAAGGTGCTCATAGGCGTGGATGAAGCTTTGCGGGCCGGTGAGGATCCCGACATGCTTGGCGATGGCGCGGGGTGCCATGCGAAAGAGCACCAGCGCGCCGGGCGGTGCATCGGCGGGTGCTGTTTCCATCATCATGCGGCGCGCCCCCTCGGCCAGCACTTCACGCGGGCCCATCTCGCCCCAGTCCCGGCTGTAGGGCGGGATCGGGAAGGGCTCGTCGCCCACCACCTCGCGCCAGACGCCGCGCGCAAGGCCGAGGCAATCGCAACCGACACCCCGCAGGCTGGCCTGATCGTGATAGGGCGTGCCGCGCCAGCGGCGGGCGGTGGCAATGACAAGGGCAGGATCGGCGGTCATCACAGAACGCCTCCGTCATGGCTGCCATCTTGCGACGCATATCTGAGGACCGCGTCTTGCCCCGGGATATGTGGGAAGCCCCGGAAGTTGGGGGTGTTGGCGAACTTGCCCGTGCAGGTGGCGATGCGCTTGTCGCAGCCTGCGCGCGCGATGAAACTGTCGCCCTCAGCGATGGCGCGGACCGGCGCTTCCAGCAGGGTCAGTGTCGCGTTGCTCCCCTCCAGCTCATGCGCCAGCACCTCGGTGATGCGCCCGGCATTCGCCCCGCTGGTCCATGTGAGGGTCCCGGCGGCAAACCACCCGGCCTCAAACCCTGCGAGCCCCGAGGCCCGGAAGGCGCGGTCGCGCAGCAGGTCGGTCACCACGCCTGTGCCCTTGTAGATCGCGTTTTCCAGATCGATGCCGCAGCGCGCATCGCCAAGTTCCGCGTCGCACCCCGCCTGAAACGTCCGTCCGACTGTCTGGCCGAGGAGATATGCCAGGCTGCGGACCTCGGCGACAAAGGCGATCCGCCCGCGCCGGATTTGCCCGACCGCACCCCGGCGCAAGAGCACACGCTGGTTGGTGTCGGCCCAGTTGACCCGCCACAGTTCCACCGCTGCGTTGTCCCAGCGCCCGTCGAGGATGTCGCTCTCGGTGATCCGATCCGAGGTCAGAACGCCGGTGGCATCCTGCGCATCGACCGCCAGATCGGAGCCTGCGCGGATCTCCGAGGCGGCAAAGCCGCTTTCGGGTTCAAACTCGGTGCCGTCAAAACTGAGGGTGCGGTCATGATCGGTGAAGCCGAAGCTGCCTCCATCTGTCCGGCTGATCCGCCAGCACCAGGCGAGCGTGGTGGTGCCTTCATCGAGATGGGTCTGCAGGTCTGGGGAGAGGGTCTTCATCTGCGGATCTCGATGAGCGGAATGGAGGTGATCGATCCCAGCCGCTCGATATCGAGGGTGACGTCGAGCGTGTCGGTGTCAAACCGCACCGGCACGTCAAAAGCAAAACCTGCTGTAATGATCACCCCGGCTGCGGGCGGTTCGGCGAAGCTGACCACGCCGGTGTCGGTATCGACGCTCCAGCCGGTGATCACCTCGGTGTCGTCCAGCATCACCCGCACTGAGGCCGGAACCGGTTTAGTGATGCTGCGCGTCCAGCTTTGCGCGCCCGAGATGTAGCGTTTGATCAGCTGGAAGGTCGTGGCGAGACCATCACCCAGACCGATCTGCTGATCGGCGGGCGTGTCTTGTTGCGAGGGCAGCCCGCTTTTGTAATCGGCCCAATCCTTGAAGCGAAACCCATGCAGGCGCCCGCCTCTCGCCTCAAAGAAGGCCACCACTGCCGCCAGATCATCGGCACGGCGGATGCCGTAGGCCACATCATAGCGACGGCGCGAATTGGCCCAGCTGGCGTTGCGCTCCTCGTCACCGCTGGCCAGTTCCACCACTTGCGTGCGCCGCTCGGGCCCGCCGCGCGCCCCGCGGCTGATGTTGTCGGGAAACCGCACCTCATGAAACGCCATCAGATGCCCCTCTGGCCCAGCGACACCGCGCGGGCAATGTCGGCGGCGACCTGTGTTCTAGACTGCCGGAAGCTGTCGGCGTCGCGGGCATTGATCGTGACATTGACGGCGGGTGCTGCGGACTGGCCCTGGCCAAAGCCAGCCGCCTCTCGCCGCGAGAGCACCCGTTCGCCGCGTTGCAGGATCGCCGGAACCTCGTCCGGGCGCAGCCCCGCAAATCCTCCCGCGTGCATGCGTGGCGCACCGGCAAAGGCCAGAGCCGGGACCATGCGGCCCGGACCCGGCGCGCCGACCACGCCGCCCGCGTGCAGGATATTGGCGAATAAACCGCCCGCGCCGCCCAGCGCGCCGGAGAGCGCATTGGCGATGGGGCCGAGGATGAAGCGTCGCGCTGCCAGCTTGGCCAGATCGGCAATCATCGAGGTGACCAGATCGCCGAAGTCGAGCTTGCCAGTCTTGACGAAATTGCCCACGGCATTCTCGGCGCTCTGGAAGGCCCCGACCAGTGCCTGACCTATATCGCCGCCAATGTCGCGGGCCTTGGTGGCATAGTCGGCCAGCGTGGCGGTGACGGCGGCCCAGCCGGTCAGGGCGGTTTTTGCCCCCTCAGCGGTCGCTGTCCCGGCCGCGCGGCCAGCAGCCCCGGCACCCCCGGCGGCACGGCCCGTTCCGTCCAGTTCCTCGCCCAGCGCGGCTGCTGCGGCGGCGGCCGCGGCCAGCGCGGCTTCGGCCTCTGCCCCGCTGTCGGTCATGGCATCGCGCAGCGCCTGCAGGCTGGCGAGCGGTCGCCCGGCGGCATCGGCCAGCATGCCCGCCGCCTCGCGGAACCCATCGGCGCGGGCGCGGGCATCCTCGGCCATCGCGCCAAGGCCGAGGTCGGGTGGCTCCAGGAAGCTACGCGACAGCGCGGCCGAAAAGGCATCGGCCGCAGCGGTCCCGGCAGCGGTGGCCGCCCCTTCAAACGGGTTGCCGATCCGACCCAATCCGACAGGATCGAGCGTGCCGATCCGCACACCGCCCTCACCGGTGGCCCATTCCGGCAGCAGCGCCAGCGCCGCGTTCAGGCCGTTGATGAAGCGGTTGATGCGGGTGACGACGCCGTTCAGCATCGCCTCGACGCCAGAAATCAACCCGTTTGCAGCCTGGAAGGCGAAGTCGCCGATGGCACCGGGCAGTCCGCCCCAGATCGCCACGGCGGCATCAAAGGCCCCCTGAAAGATCGCCGCCGTCCGGTCGCCAAAGCTTACGACGCCCGCGATGGTGCCCTCAAGTGCTGAAAGGCCGGACGCCTTCAGCTCCTCCCAGCCCGCCGCCATGTTGGCAAGGGCTGCGTCGAGCGCCAATCCCATGCGGGACCAGACCTCTTTGGCCAGATCCCCCAGCAGCCGGACCGCCTCGCCCACGCCGCCCGCGCCCGCGACCAGCCTTGTGAACTGGAACACCAGCTCGCCCGCGCCCACAATCAGCGCGCCGATCCCGGTGCGGATCAGGGCTCCACGCAGCACGACCAGTGCCGTGGCCAGCCCGCGCACCGAGAGCGCCGCCGCTGCCAGCCCGGCCACCCAGCGCCCGGCCATGACGCCCGCAAAGGTGGCGGCGATGGACGTCAGCCGACCGATGTTGTCAAAAAGCGCCTTGATCGCGGTCCCCAGCGGCCCGGTGGTGCGCGCGACGGCGGCCAGCGCATTGGCCACCGCCTCCAGCGCCGGGGCCGCCGCCACCGCCAGCTGGTTCGAGACCCCGCGCCAGATCAGCCCCAGCCGCGAGATCGCATCATTGGTGCGCTGGATCTGGCTGGCGTCAGCCTCCGAGACCACCACCCCGAAATCCTGCACATCCGCCGTCGCTTGCCGCAGCGTCGCCGTGTCGATCCGGGTGAACACCAATGCGGCCCGGTCGCCAAAGAGCTGCGAGGCCACGGCGGCGCGCTCGGCCTCTGGGATAAACTCGCCCAACGCCTCCTGAATGGTGGCGATGCGTTGATCCAGCGGCAGGCGTTGCAGATCCTCGGCCGAGAGCCGCAGGCGACGCAGGGCGTCCACGGCGGGGCCAGCCCCGGCAGCCGCCTGGCTCAGCCGCCGTGTCAACTGCACGGTGGCCTGTTCGACCTGACCCATCGACACGCCCGCCAGATCGCCCGCGCGTTCCAGCACCTGAATGCTGGCCACGGTCGTGCCGAGCGAGGCCGCGAGCTTGGCCTGCGCATCCACCGTTTGCAGCCCCGAGCGGATCATCGCGGCCCCCGCAGCGGCCAGTGCGGCCGTGGCGGCAGCGGCCGCCAGCGTGGCGCGGCGGGCAAAGGCGGCGACGCGGGCATTGGCCAGATCCATCTCGCGCGACAGGCGACCGAAGCCGCGCGCGCCAGCCGCGCCCACACCCTCGAGCTCGGCGCGCACCTGGCGGCCGCCCTCCGCCACGAGACGGACGGATACGCGTTTCTCAGCCATCGCGGCCTCCTTCCATCTCTTCGTTGAGTTTGCGCACCATCACCGCCTCGATCTCGGGCAGCAGTTCGGCGGCGATCAGGGGATCAATGCCTAAGCCGCGAGCGAGGGCCAAAGCCGCGCCCATGTCCCAGCCAAGCACCGCGCCGGGGATCACCCGCAGCTGGCCGCCAAGGCGGCCAACCAGATCCCAGATCTGCCAGCCCTCCGGCGTTCTTGGCCGGTTCAGTCTTGCGGGGCAGTCGGGGCAGGGTCCGTTGCAGACGGCGCAGTATCGCTCACCCCCGCCGAAGGACCAGTCGGCGAGGGCGCGGAGACGTTTTTTTCGGCGTCCAGAATGAGGCCCCGCGCGACATAGGAGGTCTGGAACGCCTCAAAGACCGGCCAGATTTCCAGCAGGGCATCGATGCCCTCGGGCGTGACCAGCACTGGATTGCCTGCGTCATCGCCCACGCCCTCCCAGTCGAGCACGGAACGGCGGGCGATGGCCTTGGCCATGGCGAGCGCCAGGTCTTCCTGACTGGCATCCTCGGGCAGGGCCTCGACGGCGGCATCGGCGCGGGCCGACACCATCAGCGCGGTGGTCAGCGGTGCGACCTGCAGGCGCAGGCCGGGGGCGAGGTCCAGCCATTCGGGCGCGGCGGTCAGGTTCAGGCGGATCATCCGTAGGTCTCCACATCATTGATCAGGGTTGCGGTGCACATTCGGCCCACCACGGTGTCGTGCGCCGCCTGCCAGTCAAAGGTGGCCTGCACGCCCTGCGGTCCGGAAATCTCGATCCGGGGGCGGGGCAGATAGACAGCATGCACGGTGAAGGAGAAGCTTTCGCCCGAGGGGAGCACATAGGCGAAGCTGATCTCGGCAGGATCGCCGTTGATGGCCTGGCTCACCAGCGTGCTGTCGGCAAAGCGCACCTCGATCCGTCCCGTGAGGGCTGCGATGCTTGGATCGGCCCCGTCGATCCTGCCGTCCGAGCGGATGGTCTCGATCCGGTCGAGATTGTTGGCATAGGTGATCTCGGCCGAGACGACATTGCCCAGCGCCGTGCCGTTGCGGCTGATTGCGCCGTTGAAGTGGCCAAACCGTTTCAGCGCCAGATCGGCGGGCGTGCCTGCGGCGGATGCGGTGGCAATCGCCTCACCCTGCGCCACCAGCCGTGCGGTGGCGGTCAGCAGCCCCGAGCGCTGGACCTGCCAGCTGAGCTGATCCAGCACGCAGCCGGAATACATCGCAAAACGTGGCACCTCCGGCATGGCGGTCTCGATCGACATCGAGGGCAGCACCCATGATCCCGACCGGAACTCATGGGTGAACGGGCCAATCCCGGTGGTGACCGGATCACCAAATGCGGCCTTCAGCCAGAACCCGAAGCCCGCGGCATCGATCGGCACCACAACATCGCCATCCGCCGTCACCGCGTCCTTGATCGGCGCCAGCGGATCGCGGCCATAACCCAGCAGTTCTGAGTTCAGTAGCGGTTGTTCCGATCCGAGCGAGGTGCTGGCAAACGGCATCCTGGTGAAGCCGCCAACCGGCGGGGTGCCGTAAACTGTCTCAAAGCCGAGCGCCATCTGCGCCCGCGCGCCTTGCGCACGTGCCATGGGGGTCTCCTCAATGTTGGGGGTGTCAGGCCAGAGGGCCCGTGGTGGAATAGTGCAAAATGACGGTGATCACCGCCGCCTTCAGCGCCGCCGCGCCCTCGACGGGCAGGTCGATCGAAGCCGGGGCTTCGGGTTCGACCCAGTCGCAGAGGCCGCCGAGGGTGCGGTCGGCCTCCAGCGCCGTGCCGATGCTGGCGATCAGGCTGTCGAAGGCGCTGGCCCGGCCGGTGCCCGCCTGGACGACCACCTCCAGCTCGGCCCGGTGCTGGTAGTGGTATCGCAAGGGCGACAGCGTCACCTCCGGCTCACCCGGCTGGCCATCGCGCAGGATGATCAGACCGCCTGCTGGGATCCGTTCGGGCAGCACGTCATCGCGCAGGGTGAGGGCGGCAAGCGGCTGAAGTCGCGCTAGGAGCGCGGCGAGGATGGCTTCGCGGGTGGTGGGCATTCTTTTGTCCATTAGTCAGTGGCCGGATTGAGCCCTCAACGGTTATTTACGCCTGTCTTGGGCTTCGACATTTGGCGAAACGCTCTCGTCACACACCACCGCTCTCAGCCAGTCTCCGAATATCTCGGATAATGAGCCGTTTTTCGGCTTCTGTGCCGACAACAGGAAATAGGCGCTGCCATCTGCGCGAAACCCATGCGGTGCGACGAGAAGCCCGTCACGAATATCGCCTTGCACCAGATGCCATGGACCTATGGCAACGCCCAATCCCGCCACGGCGGCTTGCAGGCTGAAATAGAAATGCTCAAACTCCTGCCCATTGCCGGAGGGACAGGTATCGCCGGTGATCTCTGCCCATGTTGTCCAGGCAGATGGCCGGGAGCGTGTATGCAGTATATCCGCAGCTGTGCGTATCCGATCTGCATCGAAGAACACCGCAGCCAGATCAGGACGGCAAACCGGCCCAATCTGCTCGTCGAACAGATGCCGCGCAAAGTAAGTCTCTGGCCAGGCGAAGTCGTTGCGGCGGATGGCGAGATCGATACCAGACCCGAGCAATACTGGCCCGCCCCCAGCCAGCAGCCGTATATCGGCTTTTGGGTGTTCTGCATGAAACTGCGGCATACGCGGAATGAGCCAGCGCATCAACAGGGTAGGCTCGCATGAGACGGTGACTGGCGCGTTGGCAAGTTCTGCCTTGATAAGGCGCGCCTCGTCCTCGATTTCTCCCAGGCCCCGCGCAACCACCTGCGCCAGCCTGCGTCCGGCATCTGTCAGAAAAACCGCACGGTTACGACGCTCGAAAAGGGGTGTGCCCAGATCATCCTCCAGCAGTCGCACTGCACGGCTGACCGCTCCATGCGTCAGATTGAGGACGTCTGCCGCTTTGCTGAAACTCTCAACTTCGGCGGCAACCCGAAAGCACGCGAGCGCCGGGAGTGATGTGATGGGCGATCTCATATGTCATCTTTTCTCACACATCCTGTCAGAAGTTATCCGTCTTGGTCAAGGGGCGGTTTCGGTCCATGTTCGGTCATCCCTGATGAGAGCGTTGGCGAGGATCACCAGCTTGCGCATGATGGCCGCGATGGCGAGTTTGGCGGGCTTTCCGGCATCGACGAGGGTGCGATAGGTTTCCGCCAGGTGCAGGTTGTGGCGGATGGCCACCAGGGCGGGCATGTAAAGCGCGTTGCGCACGCCCCGCCGTCCGCCGCCGATCTTCGAGCGCCCTTTCCACTTGCCGGATTCGCGGGTGATCGGGGCCAGCCCTGCGAGGCTGGCGGCCTCCTTTGCCTCCATCGTTCCAAGCTCCGGCATCTCGACGATCATGGCGGTTGCGGTGACCGCGCCGATGCCGGGGATGGAGCGCAGGATCGCCTGGCGCCGGGCAAGCGCGGGAACCTCGGCAATGAGGCGCGCGAGTTCGGCGTCGATCTGCTCGAGCTGGCTGTCCACCTGGCGCAGGCGGGCGCGGAGCTGGGCCAGGACGACCTTGTTACGCGCGCCCTCCAAGCGGTTGCGGCAGGCGGTGCGATCCTTGTTCAGGGCGCGGCGCGCGATGTGCAACTCGCGGATTTCATGCATGGTTTCGCTGCGAACCGGCTTGGCGTCCAGCTCGAGCACCGCCCCCATCCGCGCCAGCATGGCGGCATCGACGCGGTCGGTCTTGGCGCCTTGGCTGATGGCTTGGGCAAAGCGACGGGCGCGCGTGGGGTTGACCTTGACCAGATCATGACCGGCCGCGCCCAGCACCGCCTCCAGATCGCGGTGATACCGCCCCGTCGCCTCGTAGACGATCCGGACCGGTGCCTTGCCGATCCAGCGACGCAGGGACGCAAGCCCCGCCTTGTCGCTGCCAAACCGCTCGTGCCTGCGATCCGAAAGCCGGTGAATGTCGAACGTGTCTTTGGAAATGTCGATCCCGATGGTATCCTGCATCGCCTTTCGTTCCCTATGCTTGTCATGCGGGGCAAGGGCGAGCCTTCCCCATGTATCCGTTCAGGTCATGCGAAAGGCAGGGGCGATCCAACTTCTGACCGGTCCGAGAGACCACCGTTTTTCCGATCCGTCCCCCGCCGCTCTCCGGCATGTGTGAGGTGCCGGAGAGCGGCTCCTGTATCGCACAAGAGCCGGGGGAATCTTAAGACAAGTCATCGTTTTTACAGCGACTGTTGCCGCGCTAACAGAGGGGAAAATCGAAAGGATACGTCCATGGCCGAATGGCTCGCTGTCATCACCATCACCATCTTCGCCGTCATCAGTCCGGGGCCGGACTTCGCCATGGTGTCGCGCAATTCACTGTCGCTTTCCCGTCGTGCAGGCATCTTGACCGCACTCGGCATTGGCGCGGGCGTGCTTGTCCATGTCAGCTACACGCTGGTGGGCATCGGGGTGTTAATCCGGGAAACACCAGCCTTGTTCGACATTCTAAAGCTGGTTGGCGCGGCTTATCTGGTCTGGCTCGGGGCAAAAATGCTGTTCAGCCGCAAGGCAGAGGGGCCTGTCACGGGAAACGGAACGGCCCTGTCAGACTTGGGGGCCTTGCGGATCGGTTTCCTGACAAACGCATTGAACCCAAAGACGACGATCTTCATCGTCAGCTTGTTCATGCAGGTCGTTCAGGCAGACACGCCGCTTGCGACGCGCATCGCCTACGGGTTGTTCATCTCGCTATCGCACGTGATGTGGTTTTCCGCCGTCAGCTTGTTCTTTGGCGCTCCGCCTATCCAGCAGCGAATTTTCGGTGTGCGTCATTGGATCGACCGGACTTTCGGCGTGTTTTTGGTCGGCTTTGGCATCGCATTGGCAGTGACTGATCTTGCGGCTTGATATTACCAAAGGAAGGCACGGCACGGCCGACAGCTGCGTCCCGCAATGCAGACATCAGCCTCCTTTTCTCTCCACCCACTTCGCCACAATCCGCCCCGGCACGCCGTCCACCACCCTCTCCGCATCCCGCGCCAGATCCAGCCGCTTGCGCAGTTTGACTTGCGGCACCAGCAGGAAGATCGGCACAGTGGTCAGCCCGCGCCCCGTCTTCGAGCGCGACGCCACCGCGCGACCCTTGGTGTTCAGCCGCCCTTCCGCGACCAGCAAGCTCGGCCCTCGGCGGCGAAAGACAAAGCGCAGCCGCAACCCGGTGCGGCGCTCCCATTCACCGGGGGTGATGCGGCCGCCGCGGCTAGATTTCCCGGCCGCCGGAGTGGGGATCGCCAGCCAGAACCCGTCTTTCGACCGGATCAGCGGTCCGGTGTCATGCGCGCCGATGATGACCGGGGCCTTGGTCCAGACCAGCGCCGCCGCATTCAGGCTCTCGCCCGCCTTCGGGAAGGTCTGGCTCCGGATCGAGTTCGCCAGCCGCCTCCCCAGCCCCGCGCCGGTGATCTGGCCGCGCCAAGCGGTTTTCAGCCCGGTTCCGGCCTCGCGCATGGCGGCGGTGACGGCCTTCTCACCCGCCTTCACCTCTGCGGCCATGGCGGCGACGAGGTCCGGCGTGATGTCGAGTTTCAGTTTCATGATGGCCGCAGGTCCAGTGTCCAGATCAGGCGTTCGCGATCACGCACCGGCTCGCCCTGAATGGTGAAGCTGTCGGCCCCGATCACGATCAGATCGCCGGGGCGAGGATCGGGCAGGTCGGACACGCGCACATCCACCATCATCGTGTCGCTGACAAAGCGCCCAGCGCCGAAGTCTGTGATACGATCCGGGGCGCGGCGGATGACGCGGATGGGTCGTTCTTCGGACGTGGTGGCGGAAATCCAGACGGCCGCCGCCGCCATGGACGGGTTGGCATAGATGCGGTCCATGGCGGAAGCGAAGGCGTTCATGACGGGGCCGTCAGTTCGAGCTGTGAATGCGGATCGCGATGCGCGGTCGCTTGTTGACCGGCAGGATCGAGGCCTCCGTCATCAGGTCGATCCAGCGGCCCTTTTCATCGAGGTGCTGACGGGCGTAGAGCGGCAGGCCGAGGGTATTGGCCGCCTCCAGCAGGTTCGCGGGGCCGCCATAGGTGGTGAACGTGTCCATGGTGCCAAGCGGGAAGGCGATACCCTCGCTGGCCGGGATCAGCCGTTCGGTTGCCTTGGTGGAAAGCGTCACCGTGCCCGCATACTCCTCGAACACGATGCCTGCGAAGGGGAAGTTGCGCCGCACATCCTGGCGCAGGGGCTGCGCGCCGGTGGCGGCGTAGAACTTGTAGGCCTCCTCGGTCTTGGGATGCGCGATCAGCTTGTCGAAGAACTCGCGGCTGACGAGGGCGTGCACGTCCGACATGCTTTCGCCCAGCAGGTTGTCCTCCATCGCCCGCAAGACCTCGCGGACCTTGCCTTGGACATTGGTGCCAGCGGTCCCCAGCAGGAAATCCACCGAGATCTGCGCCAGGCCAAACTCGGTGAAGTAATTGTAGAGGGTGGTCCCCGCCCCGTCCTTCACGATGCCGCGGAGCGCATTCATCTCCATGTATTCGCGGGTCTGGGCATGCTTGCGGCGCATCAGCTGCAGCTTGCGGTTCATCACTTCGACCAGCGGGTCGGCACCGTCGAAGACGCCCAAGCTCGGCTGCCCCTGGATGTCGCCGGGCAGGATCACGTCATCATGCGGGATCCACGGCAGGGCGAAGGACCGCATCGAGCGCCCCTCGCGCGTGCCGATGGTCGCCGGACCACCGAGGGGAACGGAGGGCAGCAGGTTCAGCACGCCCTCGTATTGCTCGATGATCACCGATCGTTGGCTGACGCCCTCGAAGCGGAAGAGGCCAATCTGGCCGAGGCGGGTGTAGAGGTTGGGCAGGATGTTGATGGCCTGCGTCATCTCGGCCAGCGAATAGCCGCCAGCGTCAAAGGGATTGCGAACGAGGGTCATGGAGTGCTCCGGGGGAAGGGGGGAAAGGGTGGCGAGCCAAGCGTCAGAGGTCGTGCGTCAGACGCCGTCGCGGGCGATGATGCCGACGGCGGCCAACTGGCCGAGCTTGGTGGTGATCTTCGCGCCGTCATCGACGGTCGCGTCGTAAGCGAGACCCGCGCGCGACACGATGGAAGGGCCACGGACCACAACAATGCCAACTGCATCGGCCAGCGTGGCATCGACGGCATAGAGCAGCACGGCGCTGGCGGTCTGGGCCCCATCGGTGCCGCCGCTGGTGGCCAGCTTGTATTTACCGCTGGCCGTGATTTTCCCCAGCACCGAGCCGACCGGGTAGGGCATGCCTTGCAACAGGGTGATCACTTCGCGGGTGTAGTTCGGGTTGACCTCATATTTGAGGACGTCGCCCATGCTGGGCGGTTGGGTCAGGACGGGCATGGTTCAGTCTCCGGGATGGATTGGGGAAGGTGATCAGCGCTTGGAGTCGGAAGCGGCCTGTTTTGCGGCAGAGATGATCGGGCTATCCTTGGCGGCGGCTGCGGCCGGGGCTGTGGCGATGATGCCCGCCGCATCGCTGCGGGCGGCGAGATCGGCCAGAACCCGGGCGCGCAGGGCTTCAGGCTTCAGACCCTTGGTGACGGCATCGGCCGCGTCGAGGGTCACGCCCAACCGGGCGGCCTGTGCACAGACCTGCGCCACCTCGGCGGCTTCGGCGCGGACGGCATCGGCGGTCATGGCGGATGTGTCCGGCGCGGATGGCTCAGGCGCCGTTGGCGCACTGGCAGGCGGCGTGACTGGTGTGGCCGCAGGGGCCGATGCTGCAGGTGCCTCGGGCGCGACCTCGGCGGTCGGGGTGGCATCGGTGGCGGCAACCGGCGCCGGGTTCGGGGTGTCAGTGGGCGTGGTGGTCATCTGTGGACCCTTTCTGCTGGAGGAAGTGGTGCCGCGCGGGGCGGCGGCGAAGGTGCGGAAGGCGGTGACGGGGTCGGCCAATTCGTCGGCGAGGCCCGCAGCAATGGCATCGGCCCCGCGAAACACGGCGGCCTCTGTCGCCAGCGCGGCTGCATGCGTCAGCCGATCCCCGCGACCGGCAGCGACGGTTTCCGCGAAGAGGAAGCGCACCACCTCCAGCTCGCGCTGCATCTGGTCGTGCACAGCCTCGGGCAGCGGCTGGTAGGGGTTGGCGTCGACCTTGTGCGCCCCTGCATGGATCAGGGTGACAGCGATGCCCTTCTGGTCGAGCGCCCCACTCATGTCGGTGTGCAGCGCGACGACGCCGATGCTGCCCACAGCGCCCGTGCGGGGCAGGACAATCCGGTCGGCCTGACTGGCGAGGACATAGCCAGCCGACAGCGCATGTTCGGCGACAAAGGCTTGGACAGGCTTCTGCGCTCGGGCGGCGCGGATGCGATCCGCCAGATCGAAGGCCCCGGCCACCTCGCCGCCGAAGCTGTCGATGTCCAGCGCGATGCCCCGCACGCCGGGATCCGCGAGCGCTGCGTGCAGCTGTGCGGCGATCCCCTCATAGGAGGTCAGGCCCGAAGACTGGCCGATCCATGCACCACGATGAACCAGTGTGCCCGCGATTTCGATGACCGCGATGCCGTCAATCATGGCGAAGGGCTGGGTGCCACTGCGTTGGTGACGCTGGGCAAGGTCATTGCCAAACAATGAGGCACGCGCAGGCATAGCCGCGTATTCAACCTCGCTGGACGGCAGATCGACACCTTGGAACGTGATCTCCTGCCCGGTGATGCGCGGCCCTAACCCCGAGAGGAACGCCATCGCCTTGGCCGGATCGACCATCAGCGGCGTGTTGAAGGCGCGTTGGGCGATCTGGGCGTGGTGCATCATGCGCCCTCCGATGCGTCGGGTTTTTCATCGCCGCGTTCCTGTGCGTCGTCGTCAGCCCCGTCATCCTTGGCGCTGTCCTGATCCGCCTCCTTCGCTTCACCTTCGCCCGGCCCCTGCGCAGGCGATCCGGGGCGGCGGAAGTCGAGGCCCAGCGCCAATTCGCGTTTTCGCTCTGCAGCGATTTCCCGGTCGACCTGTTCGGCGTCATAGCCGCGCTCCGCCAGCGCCTGCGTTCGGGATTTCAGGCCCGCTTCGATCTGCAGGATCTCGGCCGAGGCGTCTTTCATCGGATCGATCCAGTCCCATTTGGTCGGTAACCATGCGCAGGCCTGATATTGCCGCCGCTGGCTGTCATAACCCGGCAGGTCCAGCGCGCCCGACAGCACAGCCGTGTCCATCCAGCGCACCCAGACCGCGCGGCAGAGCTGATAGACCAGCACGCCATGCTGCCAGGCCGAGATGCGGCGGCGGAATTCGATGAGGCTGATCCGCGTGTTCGAGAAGTTGCCCTTGGCGGTGTCGCCGGTCAGATAGCCATAGGGCACGCCCAGCGCCGCCGCGATCTGCAGCAGGGTCCGATACTGGAACGGCTCATAGGTGCCGCCCGAATCCGGTGTGGCGGGCGTCGAGACATCCTCGCCGGGATCGAGCCGCACCACCTGGCCGGGTTCGACCTCCAGATCCTCCTCTGTCGGTTCCAGCGGGGTTTCCGGGGCGGGCGAGGTGATGAACATCGCGAACATCGCCGCGATCTTTTTGCGCTCCAGTTCGGCATCATCGTAAAGGTCCAGCGTGAACAGCTTGACGATGGCAGCGGCAAAGCGCGACACGCCGCGCAACTGGCCTGCCTCGACGGGGTCCAGCACATGGATCACATCCGTAGCCGGAACGCGGACGGTTTCGCCCGCGAGGCCGGGATCGGTCAGATCACCCGGGTGGCGGCGCAGGAAGTGATAGGCGACGCGGCGGCCGATGCCGTCAAACTCGATGCCCTGACGGATCAGCCCGGCACCGGGCAGGGTGCGGTTCATGTCGAGGGGCAGCATTTCCGCTGGCAGCATCTGCAATTGCAGTGGCACGGTCAGATCATCCTCGACCCGACGCGGGCGGATGCGAAAGAACACTTCGCCCGATAGGAACACCTCGCGCGCCGCCCGGCGCTGAAGCCCGTAGAAATCCGTCAACCCTTCGGCGTCGGCATCATCCGTCCAGGCCAGCCAGAGTGCTTGCAGCTCTTCCTTCTTTGCCGCGTCGGTAATCGACGACGACGGCTTGATCCCGTCGCCCACCACATTGCTGGCGAAGGACTCCACCGCATTCGCCGCATAGCCGTTGTTCCGGACCAGCCAGCGGGCGCGGGCGGTGATCGTGTCCCCCGAGGCCGCGATCAGCGTGTTCACATGGGCGCGGCTGGCCCGAAACCCGCGCAGCCGCCGATGGGCCTGAGCGGCATCGAACCCGCCGATGATCGATCCCAGCCGCTGGCGGAACGCCTCGAAAGCCATGGATCACAGACCCTTCGAGGCCACGGTGCCCCAGCGCCGACGACGCGGCGTGCCGGTATTGGCCGTGGCGATCCGGGTTTCCAGATCGGCGATGGCGTTCGCCAATTCCGCGTCCGAGCCGTAGTTGATCGATTTGCCGTCATAACTGACCGAGCGGACGCCCGCGTAGCGCGCCTCCTGCAGCGCGGCCAGCAGGGCGCGCATCCGTTCCAGATCCATCTCAGTCCCTCATGAAGTTCGGCGTGTAGGCCCGGCGTTTGCGCCGTGGCGTGGTCGGTGTTCCCGCCTTGGGCGGGGTGGGCGTGGTCGGTTCTGCGGCCACACCTTCGACAGCAGCCGGGGAGACTGGCGGTCGGGTTTCCACCCCGGCCTGCGCTTCCAGCCGCCGCCAGGTCGCCTCGTCCCAGCGATCCGCGCCCATGATCCACGCCGCCGCCCTTGCATAGACGCGGGTGTCGAGCGCCTCGTTCCTCTCGCGCATCTTTTGCCATTCGGGGTGGGCATAGCCGCGCTTGTTGCGCACCGTGACCAGCTGTTCGGCCACCAGCTGTTTCAGCCATTCTGTGTCGATCCAGTCGGGCAGGTGCACCGTGCCGGGGGCGTCCAGCGCGCCCAGCGCTCTGTCTTCATCAGAGGGGCGCTCCAGCCGCAGAAAGCGATAGGTCTCGGTCTTGAACGTCGCCGTGGCCACCGACCACAGCCGCGCGCCCCGGCGCAGACGTTTGCCGCCGATGGTCGCATCGACAAAGGTCGGGCCCGACACCGGCGTCGCTCGGTTGAAGCCTTCGAGGCCCTTGATCGGCGCGACCTGCTCAAAACCCTGCTTGCGCGCCCAAGCGTAAACCGCAGCGGCCTCATAGCCGGTGTCGATGGCCAGCTTGCCGATCAGCATCACTGCGCCATTGGCGCAGACCCATGTGCGGCCCAAGAGGGCGGTCAGCTTGTCCCAGCACGTCGGATCGTCCGGACCACCCGCAATCACGATGTGATCGACCAGCCAGGACTCGAGGTCCCGGCCCCAGGCCCAGACATCGACCTCGATCCGGTCCTTCTGCACATCGACGCCAGCGGTCAGGAACAGACCACCGACGGGGATTTGCACGCCCGCGTAGCTTTCGCGCCGTTCCGCCAGCCGCTGCCACTCCGGCGCATCGCCGCTCTCGACCCATGTCTCGCCCAGCAGGGTGTTGCGCGCGGCGCGCAGCATCTCTTCTGAGCCTTGCGCCGCCAGCCAGTCCCGCGCAATCTGCGCCCAGCTTTTCCATCCCAGCGGCGAATAGAGCGCCGAGATGTGGAAGCCGATGGACTGCGGATCGGCCGAGACTGCGGTCGCGCGCCACTCGCCCCGCTCCAGCATCTGCGTCTTGTGATGCTCGGCGATGGGGGTCTCGCAGGCTTCGCAGTGGTAAGCTGCCGTGTCCGGCTGTCCCTTGTCCCAGCGCAGGCGCTCGAACTGCAGCCATTGCATGTGGCCGCAATGCGGGCAGGGCACGAAGTACCGCCGCTGATCGCTGGCCTCGTATTCCCGCTCGATCCGGCTGATGCCCCGAATGGTCGGGGTCGAGACCATGAACACCTTGCGCCGGTGCGAAAAGGTAGTGGTGCGCGCCTCTGCCAGCGTGACCGGATCGCCTTCCTCATCGGCGGAGGCCGGATAGGCGTCGACCTCGTCGAGAAAGATGTAGCGGGCAGGCATCGAGCGCAGGCCGGTGGCCGAGTTCGCGCCCGTCAGCACCAGAATGCCGCCGGGGAACTCTTTTGAGAGCATCGAATTGCCCGCATCGCGTGACCGGGCCGGGTTGACCCGCTCGCGCAGCGTCGGGCTTTCCGCGATCAGCGGATCAATCCGTCCACGCGACGTGCGCTTGGCCATCTCCACCGTCGGCAGCACTGCCAGCATCGGCCCCGGCGCGTGATGGATCACAAAGCCGATCCAGTTGTTGCCTGCCTCGGTCGCGCCGACCTGTGCGGCTTTCATGAACGAGACGCGCTGTGCCGGGTGGCGCGGCGACAGCGCATCCATGATCTCGCGCAGATAGGGCGCGCGAGCGGTGCGATATCGCCCCGGTTCAGCCGCAGCGCGCGACGACAGCCAGCGATGCGCATCCGCCCATTCCGACACCGTCAGGTCCGGATCGGGCCGCATCCCGTTCCGCCAGACGCGCAGGATGTCCTCGGCCCCGTCAAACCCGAGGTCGAGATCGACGGTCAGGTCGTCGCCGGTCAGATCATCATTGTCATCATCCAAGCGAGACCCTGAGATCAGCGAGGGCGTCGAGTTGCGCTCTGACATGGGTTTCCAGCACCCTCTGCAGGATCGCGGCCTCGATGATCACCGGTGTGCCGGATTGCTGTTCCACCTCTGCTGCCACTTCGGCCGCCATCAGCGCCGCCACTCTGCTGGGCCAGGTCACCCAGGTATCGCGCTCCTGGCGCGCAAGGCGAAACACCAGCGTCTCGGCGCGCGCCCGGTCGACCAGCGTGCCCTTCCGTTTCTGGATCGCCAGCTGGCGTTCCTGCGCCTGATAGACCGTCAGTGCGGTGCGGGCCTTCAGATAGGACGAGCTGTCGGCCGGGCCGGAGAAACCACTGTCGCCACCCGTGCTGCGCCGCTGCTGGTCCGGATCGGTCATCTCGGCGCGGCGCACATCGGAGGCGGCCGCGTTGATCGACCCGTCTTTGTAAACCACCAGCCGCCCGGCCTTGCGTGCCTTCTGGATCGCCCCGCGCGACAGGCCGGAATGGGCGGAGTACTCGCGCTCGGACATACCTTCCATGGCGATTGACGGAGCCTCAAGATATTGGAATTAAACGGAAATGGTCGTTTTATTCAGTTGATTACACTTGCCGCTAGAGCGAGTCTGGGTCCAAGGAAACGATGCAACTCACCCCCGGAGACGACGCCATGACCGCAAAGACCGCCCCCGCCAAAGCCCCCAGCGACGCCCTGCTGCTGGAGATCGCGACACGGCATTTTCACACGATCGAGACGCTGGAGACCCGCAACAGTGATCGCCTCGACTTCCACGATGTCGCGGTCTGGGCGATCCGCGCCGCGCTGGAAGAGGCCTTCGAGGCCGGACGCCGCACGGGTGAAGCCACCACATCGACAAGCCAATCCTGAAAGGACATGACCATGACTGCCACGACCACGATCCGCATTGACCATGCCGCCCTGCCGGATCCGCTGAACCTCAAGGGACCTGACGCTGCCGCCCGGATGATCGAGGCTGCGCTGCGCGACGAGGGCATCAAGGCCGAGGCCTCGGATGTGATCTCGCATCTGAAGATCGAGCTGCCCACCACCCAGCTTGCCGCCGCCAGCGTCCTGCTGGCGAGCCTTCAGCTGATCTGAGGGGGCACGACGATGCCCCCGTCCTTCAACTGCCTGCCCGAGGGCGAGACTCTTGTCGAGCTTGCCCGCCGCGAGTGTGCCATCGGCTTCGATCTGCGGTTCTGCCGCAGCGTGGCCACCAGCCCCGACGACCGTGACACCGAGACCTGCGACGCGACCGAGGCGGAATTCGCCACGCTTTATGCCCTGACCGATCTGGGCGAGGCCATCGCGATCCACGATGCCAACCTGACCAGCGCCGGGGCCGACGAGGTCGCCACCATCGCCCGCGCGCTGTTTGTCGCCATCATCAATGCGCGGCGCGACTCGCCCGATGCCGCCCAGCGCCATGAGGCGGAACAGGCGGCACTGATCGATCCGGATCACATTGCATGATTACAAAGCCATGAAATTGCTCGGAATTGCCTACGATAATCGGCGCAGCAGAGCGATGGTGATTGTACCAAAACGATGCAACTCAGCCAAAGGAACCCCGCCATGACCCGCCTCAACCCGATCACCACACCCCGCCACCAGCTGCGCGCCGAGAAGGCCGCGCGCAACCGGGGTGAGACCGGTTCCGCCACCGGTTCAAGGAACCGGTCGAACGCACTCTCCGCATTCATCGCAAAGAAAGCCGAGATCGACACCATGCTCGCCCGCTTGGCAAGTCTCAGCGACGACCATTTCGAGACCCACCCCGACGAGGTCAACTGGGGGCATGTCGGCACGCTGGAGCACTACGCGAGCCTGCTGAAGCGCATCACCGACGGCGCCTTTGGCGAGGGTGAGTTCGCCGAGTGATCCCCGGCTTTGCGCCTCGCCCGGCCCGCCACCATGGCGGGCTTGGTCTGGTAGGAGAACGCGCATTCCGCGCTGCCCGACACTATCGGAGACATCCCATGCCCAAACTCACCGACACGCAGACCATCATCCTCAGCCGCGCGGCGACCCGCCCCGGCAATCTGGCCATGCCGCTGCCCGAGGGGCTGCATGGCGCGGCCGCCAAGATGGCCGTCACCCGCATGATCACCAATGGCTGGATCGAGGAGGTTGATGCCGACCCTCGCCGCGGCGAGCCGCTCTGGCGCGAGACGGGCGACGGACATGGCACCACGCTGATCGCCACCGAGGCCGGGCTGGAGGCCATCGGGATCGAGCCGGTGGTGGTCAGCGCTGTCGCCAGCGCGCGGAAGGGAAAGCCCAAGCCCGATGTCGCACCGACGCCCGAAGCTGCGGACACCGCAAAACCCGTCGCCATCCGCTCGGGCACGAAGCAGGCGCAGATCATCGCGCTCATTCAGCGGCCCGAGGGCGCATCCATCGCCGAGATTGTCGAGGCGACCTCGTGGCAGCCGCATAGTGCACGTGGCCTGATCTCGGGCGGGCTGAAGAAGAAGCTGGGGCTACAGATCACATCCGTAAAAGAGCAAGGACGCGGGTCGGTGTATCGGATCGGATGACGTCGAAAAGAGCCCGAATCGGTCATTCAGCTACACGCCCAGCCAAGCCAGTCCGGAAAAGGCCGCCACACCCACGGCCATGGTCAGGATGACGTGGTTCGTCACAACAGCGGCGCCAAGCGCCACCCCGGCCGCAATCCAGGTTGGCAATGATTGTCCGGCGAGTGAGGAAGCGACCAGACTGACCACGATCAGCCCCGGCAGTTCATCCAGCATCCAGGCATGTCGTGATGCCCGGATACGCCCGCCCGCAACCAGCCCCGACACGCGGATCGCGAAAGCCGCGACGGCCAATAGCCCGATCACTGCCCAATACGTTCCGCTCATCCAATGGCCGCCTTCCTGCGGCGCAGTAATGCGCAGGTTGCCAGCCCGAAGAGCGCGCCCACGATGATGCCATAGGCTTTGGGCATACCCAAAGAAACGACGGACATTGTGGCTCCTGACGCAATGATCCATGGGAGCAGCTGTGATTGCCCTCGCCACAGCCCCCTTGCCATGGCGATGAAGGCCGCGGTGAAGGCGAAGCCGAGGCCAAAGCGTTCAAGATCAGGGAGCACTGCCCCGATCAGGGCACCCGCTGTGGTCGACGCTGTCCAGACTAAGATCATCACGAAGCCTGACCCCATCAGAAACGCCGCTCCCACGTCCGGCGACTTCGCGCGTTCTGCCATAGTCAGCGCCCAGTTTTCGTCTCCTGTGATGTGGATGGCGAGCAACTTCGCACGCAGCGACAGTCCGCCCAGCACATCTGACAATGAAGCTATAATGCCAATGTAGCGCAGATTGAGAGCAGCTCCCGCCAGCACTGCCCCCACCACTGTCCCGGTTGTGGCAAACTGCTCTACCGCGACAATCTGCGATGAACCTGCATGGACAGACGCGCTCATCAGGCCGACACCCCACCACGGAAAACCCACCTGCGCGGCCAGCAACCCGAAAGCGAAGCCATAGACGGCTGCACCAAGGGCGAGAGGAAGAATTGCAAATGCACCACGTCTCATGGCTCGCAACATAAATATGTTTTGTGATGTATGATATGCGGCTTTACGCAGTTTTGTGATCGGCTAAGATCAGATCACGCTTGGAAGCTGCGGGACGAAATCATGGACGCGACAGACCGGAAGCTGCTCGATCAGATGCAGCGGAATGCCAAGACGTCAATTCAAGCGCTTGCTGAGACGACCGGTATCTCGACCGCCTCCGTGCAGCGGCGGATGCGCCTGCTACGGGACGCGGGGGTTATCCAGCGTGAAGTGGCAATTCTGGACCCCAAGCCCTTGGGACTGGGCATCACCGCCATCGTGGCGGTCGAGCTTGAGCGGGATCGCCTTGATCAGATCGACGCCTTCAAACGCAAGGCGCGCGAGGACCGGCAGGTGACCCACTTCTATTGCATTGCCGGGGATGCCGATTTCATTCTTGTCGTGATGGCACAGAATATTGGGGCCTACGAGGCGTTCACGCATCGGTTCTTCTTCGCCGACAAGAACGTCCGAAAGTTCCGAACTTCTATCGTGGTTTCGACGGAAAAGGCTACGTCGGAGCTGCCGATTTAGGGAAGATTGCAGCGTTGAACCGGCGTATGCCTTGTTCTGACATCCCGCATAGCTGCCAAAGGCTACCGCTCGCCGACTGCCTCGAACAGCCTGCGCAGCGCGTAGCTGCGAAGAAGCGAGATCACCACGAAAACCCCGCCCAGCGTCATGTTTTCGCCGAGGCTCGCATGCAGGCCGAACCACGGGAAAACCGCGATCTGCGCGGCGACGGCAAGCCCATAGCCCACGGCGACATTGGTGATGGCCTCCATCAGCGACATGCGGCGCGACTGTGTCATGCCGGTTTCCTTGCCCGGCGCGCGGGCTTCGCGGCCTCGTCGCGTTCGTCGATCCGGCTGGCCGTCCGCCCCGTCGCCATCTCCCACCGCCGCACGGCGACGTCGCAATAGATCGGGTCCAGCTCCATCGCGAAGCAGCGCCGCCCGACGCGTTCGGCGGCAACGATCTGGGTGCCGGAGCCGCAGAACGGCTCATAGATCAGATCGCCCGGATCCGAGAATGTGGTCAGCACCGCCTCGACCAACGCCACCGGGAACACCGCCGGGTGCGATCCGGCCGCGCCCAACCCGCCCTTGTGGCGCATGACCCGGAAGACACTGTCCGGGATGCGGTGGCTCTGGATCGCGTTGCCGGTGCCGTTCTTGGCGTGGACGCTGCCGTCGGCGCCGCGCAGCCCACCGCCGCCGAGGACCTCGCCCGCGTGTTTGGACGGGACGGTCTTGTGCGGCTTGCGGGGTGCGCGATTGAAGTGGAAAATGAACTCGTGCGACGGGGCCAGGCGTCCCTGCCAGTCGCCCGGCAGGCCCGGCCCCTGATCCCAGACATACCAGCCAAACCGTCGCCAGCCAGAGGCGCGCATCCATTCGACCCATCCTTCCCAATAGGGCTGCCACTCACTGTCGCGGTGCACGAGGCCGAGGTTGACCAGCAACTGCGCGTCCGCTGTGACCGGGGCCGTGGCGAACACGCCCTGCATCAGCGCATCCCAATCGCCGACCTTTTCCTTGGCCGCGCCATAGTCGCGCTGCTGGGCGTAGGGCGGCGAGGTGAACATCAGCGTGGCCGCCTCATTCTGCATCAGCCTGGCGACAGCGGCCGGGTCGGTCGCGTCGCCGCAGCACAGCCGGTGCTTGCCGAGCGCCCAGATGTCGCCCGGCTTGGTGATGGGTTCGGCGGGCGGGGCGGGGATGGCATCGGTCGCATCGTCGTCGATCACCGTCTTGTCGTCGTCGCCCGCGTGCAGCAGGGCGTCCAGCTCGTCCTCCGGAATCCCGATCAGCCCGAGGTCGAACTCCGCCGCCAGCAGCTCCTGCAATTCCTGCAGTAGCAGCGCCTCGTCCCAGCCGCCCAGCTCGGTCAATTTGTTGTCGGCGATGCGATAGGCCCGGCGCTGTGCCTCGGTCAGATGGCCCAACACAATCACCGGGGCCTCGGACAGGCCGAGGTGGGCCGCCGCCAGGATGCGGCCATGGCCCGCGATCAATTCGCCGTCGGCGGCCACAAGGACTGGTACGGTCCAGCCGAACTCGGCCATGCTGGCAGCGATCCGCGCCACCTGATCGGCGTCATGGGTCTTGGCGTTGCGGGCATAGGGCTTCAGGCGGTCCAGCGGCCAGAACTCGATCTGGCTGGGACGCAAATGCATGCTCATGCAGTCAACCGTTTGGCCTTGAGGCTGGCGAAGCTCTCGCCGGTGTCCGCCAGCACCGCTTCCGCGCCGGTGAAGGACTGCCAGCGCTCGATGGCGACATCGACATAGGCCGGGTCGAGCTCGACCCCGTAGCAGATCCGTTCGGTGGTTTCCGCCGCGATCAGCGTGGTGCCGGATCCCATGAAGGGTTCAAACACCGCCTGGCCGGGGCTG
The DNA here is from genome assembly GCF_040547525.1 of Roseovarius sp. MBR-6. Lineage (NCBI taxonomy): Bacteria > Pseudomonadati > Pseudomonadota > Alphaproteobacteria > Rhodobacterales > Roseobacteraceae > Roseovarius > Roseovarius sp. MBR-6. The sequence continues at coordinate 51,816 of NZ_JBEPPW010000015.1, forward strand.
GAATTGTTCAGGATCGGGCGGCGCATGCATTCCACCGGCTTCTGGGTGCCGTGCACGGTCTCGGCGTCCTGATCCTTGCTGGAAATGTTCCAGAGCGTCGTCTGCTTGCGGTCACCGGCCCAATGTCCCTTGCCGGTCTTCTTGACGGCATACCAGCAGGGTTCATGCTGCCAGTGGTAATCGCCGCGGCTGAGCACCAGCCGATCCTTGGCCCAGATGATCTGCGAGCGGATGGCAAAACCCGAGACGATCAGCGACTCCGCCACCTCGGCGGCATGCAGCGCACCGTGCCAGACATAGGCTACGTCGCCGGGGAACAGGGCCCAAACCTCGCGCCAATCCGCTCGGTCGTCGTTCAGCACCTTGCCGGTTCGTTTGGTTTTGGCCGCGCCCGCTTGGTTGCGCCAGCTTGGGTCATAGTCCACGCCGTAGGGCGGGTCCGTCACCATCAGCAGGGGGCGAACATCGCCGAGCAGCCGCCCGACCACATCGGCGGACGTGCTGTCGCCGCATATCAGCCGATGCGATCCAAGCTGCCAGAGGTCGCCCGCCACCGACACCGGCGTGACCGGCGGCTCGGGAATGTCATCCTCGCCCTCGCCAGCGCCGCCTTCGACCTGATCCGGATCGCGCAACAGCGCATCCAGATCCGCGTCGGTGATGCCCAGCAGCGACAGATCGAAATCCTCGGCCAGCAGCCCCGCGATCTCGTCGCGCAGCAGCGCCTCGTCCCACTCGCCCAACTCGGTCAATTTATTGTCGGCGATCCGGTAGGCCCGGCGCTCGGCTTCGTCGAGATGGCCGAGCCGGATCACCGGCACGTCGGTCAACCCCAACATGGTCGCCGCCAACACCCGGCCATGCCCCGCGATCAGTTCGCCATCGTCGGCCACCAGGCAGGGCACGGTCCAACCGAACTTGGCCATGCTGGCGGCGATCTTGGCAACCTGGTCCGTGCCGTGGACCTTGGCATTGCGCGCATAGGGGCGCAGCCGGTCGAGAGGCCACGTCTCGATCTGGCTCGGCGCGAAGACCAGGTCCATGGGGTGGCTTCCTTGTGTGGAAGGGCGGGCACGCCGATGCACGCTGGGCGATGCCAGCGGCAGGATCGGGATCCGCGATGTCGGGAAACGAAAATCGCCCGCGAGGGGGCGTGTCCTCCGGGCGCAAATTTTCGATGATCAAGGGGTAGGTCAAGGGGGGCAGCTTTGTCAAACAAAAAATGCATCTGGATTCAATGGCTTCCCGGCAGGTGGCTTCCGCTGGCTGGCTTCCGGCGTGGTGGCTTCCGACAACTGGATTCCCTGGCTTCCGCAAAAGAATCCAGCACGCCAAGGTCGTGATTCCGCAACCCTTTGATAATGAGTCTCTTTTCCCAAGATTGGCCGGCAGGTGGATTCCACCTGGATTCCCCGGTGAAAATGCCTGTCGCTAGCGAAATGCTGCGCTGCGCCCCCCCGTATACGTTTGGCGCCGGGGAGGAACCATTGGGAGGGGGCTCAAGCAAAGGTTTGCAACTTCATGCGTAACGGCTGGTTTTCAACGAATGCGCATTCGCTCGGGATCGAATTCCAGCGTGATCGTCCTCCATTCCTCGTATTCATCAGGCCGCAATTCAAAGCCGCCTGCACCGCAACGAATGATCGCTCTTCTCGCAGCTTCAAAAGCTTGCTTCGCCGCCGCTTCATTCGTGCTGTTATGGGACACCATCGTGATGCTTTCAGGCTCAGGCATGCCATTTTCCGCCAGATTGACAGAAACTTTAATACTTACCTGGAGCGCTTCAGCGGACAGCGATCCAACATTCCAACAGCTTTGAATTTTGGTTGCAAGCGCAGCTTTTCCCGCTGCGGGTAAGCGGACATCGGCAGCTCCATCAGAATTTTGCGGCAAGTCGGCGTCAGCTGTGGCAGCTGGTGCGGCGCTTGTTAAATCAGAGTTGTCCGAATTAGGTCCTGCTGCCGTTTCAACTTCCAGGTTATCAAATGCACCCTGAAGTTTGAGGTTGAGGGCTGCTCCTGCGAGTGCGCTGAACGCGGTGACCTGCACTGCATCAGGGTCAGAACTGCCAGGTCCCCAGGGGCGTTGAACCGAACGCAAGACATTGTCTTCGCAATAGACGTCGGCGTGAATTTGTTCTCCATTCAACATGATGCGAAATCGACCTACCGGCCCTCGATCGTCCTCAAGGGTCCAGACTTTGGAAAATGGCATGATATTTGACAGGACTGCGCCAAGATTGACGGCGGATTGTAGCGTTCCTCTGCAATATTGAGCTGTCTCAAATTCCTCGCCGGACTCGCCACGTTTTAGCGTTTCACCCAGCAGGCCGGGCGCAGCTTCCAGCAGCTTTTCGGCTTCGGCCATGCCTTGCTTCGCCATTCCGGTCGCAATGTCCGCATAGATATTCTGTGCTTGTGCAGTCGATACAGTCACTGAAGCGGCACAAGCTAAGGCTAAAAATATCGTGCCATTCATATGGCTTTGTCTCCTGATAAAAGTTTTCTGAACTCACTTTCTCCCATGATCCGGATAGGGTGGCCAGCATCGCGCTTGTCTTCCGCTTTGCGGTGCTTGCTGCTTTTCGTGTGGCCCGCCAAGACGCTGAGGTCTTGGTCTCCCACGACCAAGTGCGTGGTCTGATTGGTCACGCTCGTTTTGACGTTCATGCCCGCGTTGGCGGCAAGATCGGAAGCGGTCTCGCGTGACATGTCAAGATTGCCGGTAAACACCACTGTGCAACCAGCCAGCACGCCGGTTGCATTGCCGGTTCGGGTCTGCTTCGCTGAAAAGCTGGGTTTGGAGGCCGGAATGATCAGCTGTTCGAATGGCATTGACAGATGGGCTTCGGCATGCAGCACGACCATGGCTGCTGCTCGGGCATCCTCGCCAGCGTCATGATGGCGGAACTGCAGGTTCAGGGTGCGCTTGAGGTTGGCAAGTCCGTGCCCGCCGTTGCCCCTCAACTCTGGCCACGCACGCCGGGCAATTATCACGCTGTCGCTCCAGCGAAGGTCCGGAGTGGGGAGACCGCAAAAACCACAGGCTGCATTCATCGCCTGCTTGTCGAAATTACTGTGCTGGACAAGGTGGTGCGTTGCAAGCAGCGGCAACAGCGCGCTCAAGGCATCGGGAAAGCGGGGCGCATCGGCAACATGATCGGGTCCAATGCCGTGAAGCTGCATGTTGAACGCGTCAAACCTGGTGCCGGGATTGACCAGCATTGAGAACGTCTGGATCTGGTTGTCAGGCTGAACGCAGGCCAGCCCGATCTGGCAGATGCTGCTCGCATCGCTGCAGGCGGTTTCTACATCCAGCGCGATAAAGCGGAAATCGCCTTCGGGGATCATGGGGCGCATCGCTTTGCGGCCTCAAGCGTGCTGGCGTAGATCAGGCAGGTTTCGATGTCATCGAGGCGCGATGCCATATCCTTGGCAATCTTCAGGTTCTTGTTGAAATCTTCGACCAACGCGTTGTGCTTCCGAAGGAGGTTATCGTGCGCCTCGACACATTCGGTGACGTTGGATTTGCAGGTGAAGCCCTCGTAGTTGCACTGATACTTATTGAAGCAGGCGGCATCGCGGTCGACGCACATCCCGCTGCTGGAACAGACCTTGTCGCCATAGTCGAGGCAGGCGGGTTGGGTGCCGATCCGGCATGAAAAGCTCTGGCCGAATGCGGGTGCGGCGAGGGTCAAGGCCATCATCAGGATTGGCAAACGCATCTGACTAGCTCCGTTGATTTGCTGGATTGATCTCCGAAAGGATCGCCTCCGCCTGCGCTAGAACGCCCCGCACGGCAGCTTCTTCCAGATCTGGCGGATAGCCGTACTTCCGCAAGATCCGCTTGACGAGAACCCGCAGTCGCGCGCGAGCGCTGTCGCGATGCGCCCAGTCGATGCTCACATTGGCCTTGAGACCCTTCAGCAATTCATGCGCGATGATCTTCAGCTGGTCATTGCCTAGGACATCGACGGCGCTCTGATTGTCTGCCAACGCGTCGTAGAAGGCGATTTCCTCGGGCGTCAGCCCGGTCTCTTCGCCACGGTTCCTGGCCTCGCGGACCTCCTTGGCCAGTGCGATCAGTTCCTGCAGCACCTCGACCGTGCTGATGGCGTTGGTGTGATAGCGCGAAATCGCCTCTTCCAGCCGTTCCGAGAACTTCCGTGTCTCAATCACGTTCGACTTGCTGCGCGATCTGATCTCATCGTTCAGCAGCTTCTTCAGCGCCTCCAAGGCGAGGTTCTTTTTTTCCATCTGCCCAACCTCGGCCAGGAACTCATCCGACAGGATTGAAATATCCGGCGACGATAGTCCGGCCGCCGACAGGATATCGACGATTTCGGTTGAACCGACTGCGCCATTCACGATCTGGCGTATCGCAAGGTCGCGGTCAGCAGCCGACCGGCCCGATGTGTCAGCCGCCTTGACCATCGCGGTGCGCACGGTCTGGAAGAACCCGACCTCATCGCGCACATCGCGGGCGGTGTCGCTGGCAGAACAGAGCGCAAAGGCCTTGGATAAGCCCAACACAGCATCCTGATACCGCCGGTGTGCGGCTTTCTTGGCTTCTTTGTCGGTTTCCCGCTGCGCCGCCTCGTCTTGCTTTGCCAGTATCCAGTCGAGCGCTTCGGCCAGTGTGACAAGGCGTTGCTGTGGGGTGCCAGTCAATCCTTTGGAATAGTCAAAGCCGTGGAACATGGCGCGTACCACGTCCAGCCGTTCCAGCAGCGCCGCGACGGCCTCGGCCTCGTCGATCCCTGCTTGTTCCTGATCCGACTTGGAATACTGGCCCAGCGCGGATTTCAGGTTCTGGGCGACGCCGATGTAATCGACGATCAGCCCGGCGGGTTTGTCGCGGAACACCCGGTTCACCCGCGCGATCGCCTGCATCAACCCGTGCCCGCGCATCGGCTTGTCGATATACATCGTGTGCATTGAGGGCGCGTCAAAGCCGGTCAGCCACATGTCGCGCACGATCACCAGCTTGAGCGGGTCTTTCGGATCCTTCGCGCGCTTTGCCAGCAGATCGCGCCGGGCCTTGCCGCCAACATGCGGCTGCCAGGCTTCAGGGTCCGATGCGGAGCCGGTCATGACGATTTTGATCAGTCCGCTTGCGTCATCATCCGAATGCCAGTCGGGGCGCAGGGCCACGATCTGGTTGTAGAGGTCCACGCAGATGCGGCGGCTCATACAGACGACCATGGCCTTGCCGTCCATGGCCTGCACCCGCGCCTCGAAATGCGCGACCAGATCTTCGGCCACCATGCGCAGGCGTTTTTCAGAGCCGACCAGCGCCTCGACGGTGGACCATTTGCGCTTCAGGCGTTCCTGTTCGCTTTCTGCCTCGTCCTCGGTCAGTTCCTCGATCTCGGCATCGACCTTTGGTTTTTCCGCGTCGGGCAGCTCGATCCGGGCAAGGCGGCTCTCATAGTAGATCGGCACTGTCGCCCCGTCCTCGACGGCGCGGCTGATGTCGTAGATGTCGATGTAATGGCCGAACACGGCCGGGGTGTTCACATCGTCCTTCTCGATGGGTGTGCCGGTGAAGCCGATGAAGGACGCGTTCGGCAGCGCGTCGCGCAAGTGCTTGGCGAAACCATAGGCGATCTCGCCGGTTTTCTCGATCCGTGCCTTGAAGCCATATTGGCTGCGGTGCGCCTCATCCGCGATGACGACCACATTGCGACGGTCGGTCAGCATGGGATAGGCTTCGCCCTTTTCAGGGGCGAACTTCTGGATGGTTGTGAAGATGACCCCACCAGAGGCCCGAGCCAATGCTTGCTGCAAATCCTCGCGGCTGTCAGCCTGCACCGGGGTCTGACGGATCAGGTCGCGGCACATCGCGAATGTCCCGAACAACTGGTCGTCCAGGTCATTGCGATCAGTGACGACAACGATGGTTGGATTTTCCATCGCCGGTTCGCGCACCAGCTGCCCGGCATAGAACGCCATCAGCAGGCTCTTGCCCGAGCCTTGCGTGTGCCAGATCACACCGGCCTTGCGGTCGCCCTGCGCGCGGCTGGCGGCAACGGTGCTGGCCACGGCGCGCTTCACGGCGTGGAACTGGTGATAGCCCGCGATGATCTTGGCGATGCCGCCGGGGGTGTCGCCAAACACCGTGAAATCCTGCATCAGCGACAGAAGGCGCGCGCGGTCAAACACCCCTTCGATCAGCACCGACATTTCCGGCGCGCCCTTGGGGGCAACCTCGGCGCCATCGGTGGTGCGCCAGGGCATGAACCGCTCGATGTCGGCGGTCAGAGAGCCGATGCGTGCCTGTATCCCGTCGGTCGTCACCAGCACCGCATTGGTGCGGAACAGCGACGGGATTTGCGCCTTGTAGGTCTGCAACTGGTTGAAGGCCGCGCCCAAGGTTGCAGTTTCGGCGCCGGGCTTCTTCACCTCGATCACGCCAACCGGCAGGCCGTTCAGGAACACCACCACATCCGGGCGGCGGTTGTGGCCGTTTTCAATCACGGTGAACTGCGCGATGGCCAGCCAGTCGTTCTGCTCGTCGTCCGGGTCGATCAGCCGCACGGCATCGCCACGGATCGTGCCATCCTCGGCTCGGAACTCCACCGGCACGCCCTCGACCATCGCGCGGTGCAGGCGGCGGTTCTCCTCGATCAGTGAGGGGCGGTCGGCCGCCACCACCCGCCGCAGCGCCTCCTCGCGCGCCTCCTCGGGGATGTGGGGGTTCAGCCGGGCGACGGCGTCGCGCAGGCGGCGCGGCAGGATCGTGTCGGAATAGGCGTCCCGCTCGGGCGCGTTGCCATCGGGGCCGGAGACCGTGTCGTTGAGGCAGGCATAGCCCAGCCCCTGCAACTGTTGCAGCAGGACGGCTTCGACTTCGGCTTCCGTCAGCATCCGGTGTCCTTCGGTTTGTCGCTCACTTGTTCCACACAACGCATTTTGTCATTCACTTTGGCCGCGAATATGACACACAAAACGGTTTGATGCGCATAAGTGATCCTCAAAACGCCGTCCGCCCTTCGCAGATGTTCAGCAGATCGGGGAAAGCCAGAACGGCAGGCCGCTGACCGCTTGCGGGCCGTATCTCCCGCAGCAGCCCGTTTTCACGCACCAGACGCAGGATGCGCCGTGCCGTTGGCGTTGGAATGTCCACCTGCGCCACGAAATCCGACGCCACAAAGATCGGGCGGCCGAAGAACCAGTCGAGCGCGCGCACGCCATATTGCGACCGCGTGGCCCCGACCATCCAGTCCTTGCGCGCGGTGTATAGCGCATGGATCGCCTGTGCCTTGGCCTGATTGGTGCCCGCCTGTTCGATGATCGCGCGCAGGAAAAACCCGCACCAGCCGGTCCAGTCGCCATCCCGCGACACCGCCAGCAGGCGATCGTAATATTCGTCGCGGTGAGCTTCCAGATACTCCGACAGGTAAAAGTTCGGCGCCGACAGCAGGCCCTTGGATTTCAGGAACAAAGGGATGATCAACCGCCCCAGCCGCCCGTTGCCATCCAGAAACGGGTGGATCGCCTCGAACTCGGCATGCAGCACGGCAAGCTGGATCAGCGCATCGGGGGCAGGGGCGTGGATATAATCCTCCCACGCGCTCATCGCACCGGGCAGCGCCTCGGCGGAACAGGGGATGAAGCGCGCCTGTTCGATGGTGCAGCCTTCGGGGCCGATCCAGTTGGGGATGCGGCGATACTCGCCCGGTGCCTTTCCCTGGCCGCGCACACCCTGCATCAGGCGCGCGTGGGTCAACCGGATCAGGCGTTGCGACAGGGGCAATTCCTCCAGCAGCCGCGCGGCCTCGGCCAGTGCGGCGCGATAGTTCAGCACCTCGTGGATATCGGCCTTTTTGGGCGTGCTTTCATCGCCCGGCTCGCCCTCGGCCTCGAATTCCAGCACCTCGCCGATGGTGGCCTGCGTGCCCTCGATCCGGCTGGACAGCACGGCCTCTTGCGTGGTCAGGGGTGAGAGCAGCACGTTGGGGTTGGGGATGCCGTGCAGCACGCCCTCATAGCGCGCGACGGCGGCATTGGCCGGGCCGATCAGCGGCAAAAGCTGCGGCCAGTCGAGCGCATCGGGCGGGAAGCGGCCCTGATGATAGACAACCGCCATCACGCCACCTCGCTTGCGAGGCTTTCAGCCTCGGCCACCCGCAATTCCCCCGACATCAGGCGCGGCAGCAGGAGGTCGCGGGTCTGGGCGAGGGTGCGGGATTCCTCATGGTTCTGCCGTATCAAATCAAAGAGCGGAGCAATCGCAGCGTCGAAGGCGGAATGAATTCTGGCGCTCGCGCGAAGAAACGGCACTCGCCGGAGGTTTGCCTGATTTAACTTCGGCTGCACAGCGCCGGTGACGAATGGCCGGATATCGACTTGGTCGAAGAACAGCTTGAGCTGCTCCACACTCAATTCGCGTCCCTTAATAACATGCGCATGGTTGTTCACCCAGATTTTGCCCCAGACATACTGCGTGAATGGCCGCCCGTCTGCTTGTGCAACAGATCCATCCTCTCCAAGCAGTAGAAGCTTTTCGTCGAACAGGAAGTCGTCGATGTGATCCATAACAGACGTTGCCCCATGATAGGGATAGCGCCCTTGCCGCTTCGCGCGTTCCCGGGACGACAACGGCACGCGCTTGTGGTCGAGTAGCTCGATCACTTCGCCGATGGTCGAAACCTCCCACCCCTCCGGCTTGCCCTCGGCGTCGAGGCGGTCGGGGAAGAGGGACCAGAGGTCGGGGGAGAGGTAGGGGGCGCGGCCTTCGGCCTTGGCGCGGGTGGGGCCGAAATCGACAAACCAGTCGCGGAACAGCGCCCGCGCCATGGCCTCCAGCGTGGCGTTCATCTTCCGGTTCAGCTCGATCTTGTCATCCAGCGCCCCGAGGGTGGCGGCGATGGCTGCGCGCTGCGATGGCTCGATTGTTGGCAACTCGTATTCAGCTATCGACTGCCAAGCGACGCGCTGTCGGCCAGACGTTCCAGACATCTGCTTCTCGGCAAAGCGCCGAAACTCCGGGTCTCTCGTGACATAATAGACGAATAGGCTATCAGCCTGCGATCTTGCACGCATAACAATGAACTCGGTTGAGCCGTGCCCTGACATGCCTGCTCCTAAGGTGGAAACATAGCCGCCCTTGCCGTTCTCCAAGCATGGCGTGATCCGCGCGAAGAGTGTGTCGCCGTTCTCGAACTTTGAACCTGAACCTGAGAACTCGCGCACCCGAACTTCCGGAATATCTCGCGCATTGGTTGGTAGCGCCGCCATTTCGATAAACGGTGCCAAAACGCCCTTCTGCAGTCGAATCGATGGGTTGAACTCGACTAGGTCGCTTAGCTTATTCACACCCCAACCCCCGCCAGCCGAGCCCGGATCGTCGCCGTCAGGTCCTCGGCCTCGGCGAACTGCGCTTCCAGTTGCTCCTGCAAGGCCGCGAAGCGTTCAGTAAATGGCGTCTCGTCCTCCTCCGCCACCTCGGTACCCACATAGCGGCCCGGCGTCAGGACGTGGCCGTGGGACCGGATTTCCTCGATGCTCGCCGATTTGCAGAAACCCGGCACATCCTCGTAGCCCTCGCCCAGCCGCCAGGCGTGGTAGGTGCCACTGATGCGGGCGATGTCGGCGTCGGAGAACTCGCGCCGAGTGCGGTCGACCATATGGCCCAGCTTGCGGGCGTCGATGAACAGCACCTCGCCGCGCCGGTCGCGCAGCGTCTTGTCCCGCGCGATGCCGTTAGACTTGTCCCGCGCCAGAAACCACAGGCAGGCCGGGATCTGGGTGGAATAGAACAACTGCCCCGGCAGGGCGATCATGCAATCGACCACGCCATCGTTTCCATTGGGGCCCTCGATCATCGCGCGGCGCATCTCGCCCTCGCCACTTTGCGTGGAGGACATCGAGCCATTGGCCAGCACCACCCCCGCCGTGCCGGTGGGCGACAGGTGGTGCAGGATGTGTTGCAGCCAGGCGAAGTTGGCGTTGCCCGCGGGCGGGATGCCGAAGCGCCAGCGCGGATCCTCGCGCAGACGCTCGCCGCCCCAGTCCGAGATGTTGAAGGGCGGGTTGGCGAGGACGTAATCGGCGCGCAGGTCGGGCAGTTCGTCCTTGTGAAAGCTGCCTTCCGAGTTCCAGCGGATGTCGGCGTCGATGCCCCGCACGGCGAGGTTCATCTTGCACAGCCGCCAGGTGGTGTAGTTCGACTCCTGCCCGTAGATGGCGATGTCGCCCAGACGGCCGCCGTGGGCCTCGACGAATTTCTCCGACTGCACGAACATGCCGCCCGAGCCGCAGCAGGGGTCATAGACGCGGCCCTTGTAGGGCTCCAGCATCTCGACCATCGTGCGCACGACCGAGCGGGGGGTGTAGAACTCGCCCCCGCGCTTGCCCTCGGAGCCCGCGAACTGGCCGAGGAAGTATTCGTAGACCCGGCCCAGCAGATCGCGCGCCTTGTCCTTGCCCTCGCCCAGCGCGATGCCGGAGATCAGGTCGATCAGCTCACCCAGCATGACGGCGTTCAGGGCAGGGCGGCCGTAATCCTTGGGCAGGACCCCCTTGAGCGATGGGTTTACCTTTTCGATGGCGATCATCGCCTCGTCTATCAGGCGGCCGATGGTCGGGTGCTTGGCGTTGGCTTGCAGGTGCGACCAGCGCGCCTCAGTTGGCACCCAGAAGATGTTGTCGGCGAGGTATTCGTCGGGGTCTTCCGCGCCTTCGGGATATTCGGCCAGCAGTTGCTGACGTTTCAGTTCGAACCCGTCCGAGATGTGCTTGAGGAAGATCAGGCCAAGGGCGACGTGCTTGTAATCCGACGGCTCCATATTGCCGCGCAACTTGTCGGCGGTCTTGAACAGGCTGGCTTCAATGCCAAGGTCGGAGCCGTTGTCGATTGATGCCATTGGTAAATTTTCCCCCGGAACTGCTTTTCCGCAGCGTATTTCAGCCAGAAGCTGAAATCCAGCCATTAAGAGGACGTTGCTCCTTGCCGAGATTGCCACGGCCGCACCTTCGGCATCGCCGCTGTAACTTCGACCTCGCGCAGCATCCCGCCCGCCATCAACCCATCCCGGAGCCAATCCAGCGCCCGCCACCAATCCTCATACCCGCGCTGGGCGGAGGCGATCTGTTCCGGATGGGGGCGCCAGGTGACCGGGCAAGCCAGCACTTCGACCGTGCGCCATTTACCTCGGGTCAGCAGGCGTTCGGTGCCGACGACGATGGTGCTGGCCCGTTCGCCATGCTGGTTGCGCTTCACCTCGACCGGCACACATCGCGGCACGACGCCGGGCATCCAGTCGGGCGTCAGCCCGGCGCGGGCCAGTTCCGCCACCCGGATCGCCATGCGGATGCCGCCGAGGCTGTCTGGCATTCCGGCGACGGTGGCGGCGATCAATTCGGCATCGGGATGAGTGTAACTGCCCATTTTGTGCTGCCCGCCATCGACCTTGCAGCCCAGCGCGGCACGCTGCAGCAGGACGTATTCGAGGCCGAAACCGAAGCCCTCCTCGGTCACGTCCTTTGGCGGCGGCAATTCCAGCTGGGCCTTTTCCACCCGGAACGCCCATTCCAGCGCCGCCTGCACGCCCAGCGTGCGTTTGACCTTGCTGCCGCCAATGCGGCCAATCCGCCCCTGGATGCTCATGGTTGCAATCTTTCAAGGAAATCCATCTGCGCCGGGCGCTGGGCCTCGCCCAATGGCCGCCAGATCCACGGGCCCGAGGCCATGGGCAGCTGCGAGAGAGCGCCACGCATGTGCTGCTGCCAGAGGGTGAACTCCGTTGCCGAGCAGGCGCAGAGCGCGTGCCCGATGGGCCAGCCCATCAGCCATCCGACGAAGAGCGGGTTCAGCCGCCGCCGTGCTCGGCCCTTCAGGATCCGCTTTGATGCGACGCGCCCATGCGAGGCAATCATCGAAGCCCAGAGCCGGCGCGAGATCGGGGCGTGATGCGAGGGTTTCAGCCCATCCGGCATGATCGCCGGGGCCGGGCGGGTGAATCCCTGCTCCGCCCGGTAATGCAGGATATCCATCCGGCTCTTGCCATCCGCCCGGGTGACGCTGGCCGGGCTGCTGCCCTTCCAGTTCTGCGCCGCCGGTGTTGGCCACTGAAGCGCCTGCGCGCTGAGCTTCGGCTCGCCCCGGCTGTTGATCTTGCCATGAAGCCGGTCCATCTGGTCGTCGGCCACCGGCGTTTGCCATTGTGCCGCCTGCGCGGGCAGGGGCGGCATCCCGCCCGAACCATAGCTCTGGCCCGGTCCACCCTTCGCCCCATCCGTCGCTTTCGGTGTCGACCAGCTGGTGATGCCCAGCGCCAGCGCTTCCGCCTTGCGGGTGAAATCGCTGTTGCCAGCCGGGTTGTAGTTGGCCGTGCCCGGATGCAGGCTCATCGGTGTGGGCCAGGATGAAGATGCGCAGCCGCTGGTGCGGCGCGCCAACTTCTGCCGCGCTGAACAGACCCGCCGCAGGCGTGTAGCCCAATCCCCAAAGCTCTCGCAGGACGGTTTCAAGGCCGAGTGTGACATGCCCGGCGACGTTTTCGAGGAACACCCATTGGGGGCGGCATTCGCCGATGACGCGGGCGACCTCGGGCCAGAGGTGACGGGGATCATCGGCACCGCCGCGCTTTCCAGCTGCGCTGAACGGTTGGCAGGGATATCCGGCGAGGACGGCATCAAACGCCCCGCAGAAGGGTCGGGCATCGAAACTGCGGATGTCGTCCCAGACTGGGGCAGGGGCGAAGTATCCTGCGCGCTGGGCTGCGATGAGGACGGATCGCGGCCAGTCCTCCCATTCGACAAAGGCGCGGGTGTGATATCCGGGTTCGGCGAGCATGAGGCCCATATCCAGGCCTCCGCCGCCTGCGCAGAGGGAGAGGCCGTGCCGGGGACGTGACACCATGCCATTCACCGCACCCCGCGCTGGCTGAGGCGTTCGGGCGTGACCAGCCCGCGTGCCAGCATCAATCCGCACATGGCGGTGCTGATCATGCCCTTGGGCAGGTATTCGTCGGAGTTGACCTTGGCGGCATAGAACGCGGCCAGCTCATCCTCGCTGGGCGGGGGGGCTGCATCTGCCTTGCGCCGCCGCTTGGCTTTTGTTCCCTTCGCAGTCGCGATGGCCGCCTGTGCATCGCGCTGGGCCGCCCGTTCCATGAACCGATCCAGTGCCTTGGGCCCATCGGGCGGCTCGGGATGATCGCGCCGGGTCTCGACGGCAATCTCGAGGATCCTGTCTTCGGTCAGCCCGAGATCGTCGATCCAGCGGCGAACATGGGTGCGGGCTGGCCAGCCCTGCCACCAGGCGGGCAGGGTAGCGTTGGCGGCAAAGCCCAGCGCTTGCAGCAGCTCTGCGAAGAACAAATCAAACTCAGCCTCGCGCGCCTGCGCGCCCTCCTCCTCCTTTACTGGTTCCCTTAAAGGTTCTCTTACAAGGTTAGTCTCCGGATTCCGGAGATGGCTTTGGGCAAAATCCGGAGATGGCTTTGCCGAAAATCCGGAGATGGCTCCATCTCCACTTTCCGGAGTTGGGTTGTCATTCTGTTCCGCGTCCGTTCCTTCAAGGCCGTCTCCGGATTCCGGAGTTGGCTCTTGTGGAAAGCCGTCTTCGAACCCCAGGATGTAGCGCGTGGCCTGCCGCTTGTGGGTGCGCGGATCATGGGTGCGGACGCGGTGGATCAATCGCAGTTCCTCGAGCCGGGCGAGGTGGTCGTTCAGCGCCGAGATCGACATTTCCGCATCATCGGCCAGTCGTGCCTGCGTCGGAAAACACCCGAAGTCAGGGTTGTGCCGGTCGCAGAGGAACCAGAGCACGATCTTGGTGGCGGGCTTCAGCCCGCGCTGCTGGATCGCCCAGACGGTTGCCTTGTGGCTCATGGTGCCGCCCTCCGTGCCGGGAGCTGCACGCGGCTGGTGAAGCCGTTGTCGGCCAGCGCGCCGAGCGCATCGTCGACCGAGCGGACCAGCGCCCAACTGAGCCCCTGTGCGCAGACCGTGTCGCGAAACACCTCCTGCGATTTCCGCAATCGGCCGGTCTCGCTCTTGACCTCGAGGAACAGGACGCGGCCGCTGCAGATCACGATCAGGTCGGCAAAGCCCGCATGGACGCCCATGCCGACGAGGATCGACTGGCGCTTAGCGCCGCGAGGCCCGGCCTCGGTCACCTCGTTGGCGCAGTGATGCACAATGGCATCGCGGGGCAGGGCAAAGCGCAGCGCCTGCACGATGGCGCGCTGCAAATCGGCCTCGGGTGTGCCGTGCCGGGTCATCGCACCACCTCCGGATTTCGCTGGTCATCGCCGCCCCGCCCTGGGGTCTTGGCATCAAGCACGACCAGCAGGATGCGCGCGTCCTCTCGCTCCTCAGGGGTTTCACCGTGCTGGACGAGTACGTTGCAGGCCAGTCGGATCAGATGGTCGGAATGATGCACCACATCGGCCACGACCATGCGCGCCTCCCGCCGCCGCTCCTCGATCCAGTCGGCGCGCGCCCGATCCCGCGCCTGGCGCTTGCGGAAGGGAAAGGGCGCGGTCATCGCCGACCCCGCGACGGTGTCTTGCGTGCCTGTTCTCTGGCCTCAAGCCAACTGCGCACGGTGCTGCGCCGGTAATAGACCTTCCGCCCCAGCTTGATGCTCTGCGGGCCGGTGCGCCTCATGTCCCAACGCCACAGCGTGTCCTCCGACACCCCGAGGCTGATTGCCAGATCATGCCGACTGATCCAGTCCTCCAACAGGCCCATGTCGGGCCCTTCATGGCGGCTGTCCTGCGTATCCAACATCTGTGTTTCCTTCCCCTTTTGCGCCCGATTGCGGGCGATTGCGTCACGGGGTGCAGGGGAGCAGATGGCAGGGGGAGGCAGGGTGGCATAAACCGGCGTATTCAATGCGGCCTTCGTGCCACCCCTTGTTTTATTGACGTTTTCTGGGAATTCCCATTTTTGCAGAGGCGAGTGTCTTGCTTGTATTAACAACCGAAAGTTGCACGATCAGAGTAAGGCCGGGGTTCCCTCGGCACGCCCGAGATCATGCCGCGCGCACCCCTTATGCAAACTTTGAAAGGGACGAAGCGATGGCTTTACCACCACGTGTTTTCTGGGCTTTGGAGGATTTGGCGGTGCGTTGGGGATGCGCGCCTGCCGATATTGTCGGATGGGCGACCGAGGGAATCATTGAAATTGTTGTCAGCATTGGCTTGGTCCATTGCTGCGGCACTGAACCGCTGGTTGGGCTCGTGGCGGTCTGTGCTGAAGACATCATGCCGTTGTTTCGGCGCAATCGCTCAGATCCCGGAGCCTGCATGGTCTGGCGCATCCGGCCGCCGAGTAGCGAGACCTGGAAGATCATCACCGATCCTGCCCAAGGCGCAACCATCGAACTGGACGATCTTCTGGTGACGGCAAAAACCGCCCAGCGCTTTGAGGATGAATACGATCCGCTGCACCGGGTTCATGTCAGCCCCGGGCGGTCGTCACGGCACGATTGGGAGGGGATGCTTCAGTCCCTGATGATCAGGTTGTTCGAGCATGGATTGCCGGAATCACAGGCCGAGCTTGTCGCGGAAGGTCAGGAATGGTTCGTGGCGCATGCCAAGGATGGGTCTGTTCCGGATGAAAGCCAGATCCGGCGCAAGCTCAGCCCGATTTGGCGGGCGCTCAAAAAACCGCAATAACGGCGTTGTTCCCCGTTCAGGGCGAGTTCAGCGCCCGCCCTGAACAATGCGCAGCTGCGGCTTCATCATCTCTGCGACCGCATTGACCCCGTCGCGCAGCGGCGAGTCCATCATATGCGCATAGCGTTGCGTGGTGCGCATCTGAGAATGCCCCAGCAGCTTTCCGATCATCTCCAGCGACGCGCCCCCGCTGACCAGCAAGGAGGCGAAGGTATGGCGCAGGTCATGTATGCGCACGCCCGTAATCCCGGCCTCGGTCTGGATCTGACGCCAGAACCGGCGGATTTCCTTGACCGGCTGGCCGGGCACATCACCGGGAAACAGCCACGGGCAATCCCGATGCACGGCGGTTTGCCTCTGGCGCACAATGGCGGCCACATCCGGCGAAATCGGCAGACGGTGAATCTTGCGCTGCTTGGTGGTGGTCGCGGGCTTCGACCATGTGGCAAACTCGAGGTTGAACTGCTCAAACCGCGCGCAGCGCACCTCGCCAAGGCGGGCGCCTGTCAACATGCACATGCGGATGATGCTGGCGGCGCGCTGGTCCTCGGCCGTGCCCAGCGCCTTGGCCAGACGATCAATCTCATCCATGCTCAGATAGCGTTCACGTTCGGTCTCGATGCGTCGGTGAAACCCCATCGCCGGGTTGTCGGGACGCATCTTCCACTGGACGGCGAGGTTGAACATCTTGCGCAGGACCTCGCCGGTTCGGTTGGCGCGGATCGGGGTCGGTTTCGACCCTTGCAGCTTGCGGGCGCGATTGTTGGGTTTGGCCTTGGACGGGCGGGCGCGGCCCTTTGCCACTTGGGCGAGCAGTCTGTCGACATCGTCGAGCGTGACCTCCTCGACCAGCTTGTGCTTCCAGACCGGCTGCACCAGCTTGCGCAGCATGGAAATCTGGTCGGCGCGGTTGGTCGGGGCCAGATTGGGCAGGTGGGTCTCGATATATCGGTCGATCAGATCCGGGATCCGGGGGGCCGTCATCCCGGCTTCCCGCTCGCCCAGCGGATCACCGCCATCGTCAATGATGCGGCGCAGCGCCTTGGCCTGTTCGCGCGCGGCGGTGACCGTCCATTCAGGCCATCTGCCGATCGTGAAGCGGCGCTGGCGGCCTTTGACACGGTAATCCAGCGTGAAATTTCTGCTGCCGGATGTGAAGACGCGCAGCGAAAACCCCCGCACGTCCTCGTCGAAGACCTGGTAGATGCCTGTGCGCGGCTCGGCGGCTTTGACCAGTTTTTCGGTCAGTTTTTCCCTTTGCGCCATGATAGACCACCTCCGTGCTGACGTGACACAGGCGTGATCCGCGCTGCAGTTCAACTCAAACATCGAGAGATGGGGTGGCAGGGTGGCATAAAGCGGCAAATGGAAATGATGAACTGTGCCGGTCCCTTTTTGTTCTGCAATGATAGGAGGAGCTCTGCGACGACTATCCCAAGCGGGCCGAGGGCTGCTTCGAGCCCATACCGGCTACTCATCAAGAGCCAGAACGCCGCGATGCGGCTTTCGCATTCCTACCGTTCGTGCATCGTGCAGGGCTCTGTTGCACAAATCGGCTGATGGCCGAGGCTCCCCTTTCCCCGGACAGACTTATCCCACGGCCTCTGTGACAGGTATTCCGAGCGCGGTGTAGCCGTTCAGGACGGCGATCCGGACCTGGAGCTCCGCGACCTGACGGTCGAAGTCCCGTGCCATGAGCCGCTGGCCCATCAGTTTCACGCAAAGCATTTTCGTTTCGACGCGACTTCGGCGGTGGTATCCGCTCCATCGCCGCCAGAGCGCGCGGCCAAGGTATTTCGAAGCGCGCAGGGCCTCGTTACGGGCCACGGCCCCGGCGGTGACGGTCTTCCACGGTTTCGCGTTCTTGCGGGGCGGGATGACGGCATGAGCGCCGCGCTCGGCGATCGCATCATGGCACTTGCGGGTGTCGTAGGCGCCGTCTGCCGTGACGCTGCCGATCTCCTGGCCCTCCGGTATCTGGCTGAGAAGGTCGGGCAGCACCGGCGCATCGCCGATATGGCTCCCGGTGATCTCGACGGCTCGAACCTCCAGCGTTTGCTCGTCGATCCCGAGATGGATCTTGCGCCAGACGCGCCGTTTCGGGCCACCGTGCTTGCGTGCATGCCATTCGCCTTCGCCCTCGACCTTGATGCCGGTGCTGTCGATCAGCAGGTGCAACGGCCCTCTGGAGCCGCGATACGGGATGTTCACGGCGAGCGTCTTCTGGCGGCGAGACAGCGTGCTGAAGTCGGGCACCGACCAGCCAAGCCCGACCAGCCGCAACAAGCTTTCGACGAACCCGGTCGTCTGCCGCAGTGCCATGCCGAACAGCACCTTCATCGTCAGGCACGTCTGGATGGCGGTATCGCTGTAAGTCTGCTGGCGGCCACGCTTGCCTGTCGGCACGGCATCCCAGGTCATCTCGGGGTCGAACCAGATCGTCAGCGAGCCCCGGCGCTTGAGCGCTTCGTTATAGGCCGGCCAGTTCCTGGTCTTGTAGGTGGGGGATGTGGGTCTGCTCATGCATCCAAGCTACCACGCTGGATTCACGAGATGAATCCCTCACGGGATTTGTGCAACAGAGCCGTACGGCAGCGCAACTGGAGTATCCCACACAGCTGGGTTTAGAGAAGTCTTGCGCTGCAAACAGGCTACCACGTCGGCAGGACAGGTAATGTCTTTGGGTATATTGCTGCAGGGTGCAAAACAACGTGGGACCGATCCATATGCGCACTTGGTCGAGCACTTCACAAAGGAAGAGTTAGGAAGAATTTACTGTTTGCCATCCCACTCGCGCGAGCAGGTTGATTTCATGGTTGAGCTACGCGATCCGCTCGGGTTCTGCGGCAAAGATCTCCTAGAAGGGCTGTACGATCTTTTTGGTTGTTGATTGAATGGTGCGTAACGCCACGAAGAAGCAAGTATACCACACCACATAGGGTATGCGGCAGATGCGAACAAGAAACTTGCAAGCGCAGCTAAGGTCCGAAAGGTCCGCACAGCGGCAGCTGAAATTGTGAGTTTCCTGCACGATGATGCGACCAAGATTGATTGTAATCGCGCCGGTTCGAGTCAACGCTGAGTCAACGGACATATGCGGTTTTGGGCCCATCCAGCGCGATTGAGTGCATGCGTATGTTGCTGGATGCCGGGTAACAAAATGCGTGAGAACAAAGGCTTGTCGGCTAAGCCGTTGAAATCTATAAGTCATTGGAATCGCTGGGGTTTTGGCTCATAACCTGAAGGTCGTAGGTTCAAATCCTACTCCCGCAACCAAACTTTACTGATATATATCAAACACTTAGGCCGCCCTCGGGGCGGCTTTTGCGTGTCGCGTCGTGTTGCAAGCCCGTCCCGAACACTCCCCAAAGATTCCAAAGGCTTACGACCAGCCCCGATTCCTCCGTGTAACACGGATGCGACACGGGATGCGCAAAGTGTTCACGGCACGTTCCGTCTAACGAAGGAACGCCTCGCCCTTCTTGGCCCGCGCTACGGAGTATTCGACGATCCGGTCGATGACTCGGTCAGGAGTTTTCCATTTCATGACGAGCTTGCCCGGATCCATGCCGTACTCGGCCACAATGTCCCGTAGCTGGTCGAGTGTCAGCGGCTCAAGCTTCGTCCGGAGCGCGTCCTCCCCCTCTCGGGCGAGCGAAATCGGGTCGAGGATGGCAGCCGCGCGCCGGTGAGCGGATCGGCTCTTTTCCTCCTTCTCGGGCTTCGGTTCTAAGCCAAGGGCAGTCTCAAGCTCCTTGGCGAATTCCGGGTTCCGGTTGGCCTCCTCGATGACCACCTTTATCAAGTCTTGGAGTGTCTTCTTGAGCTTCATCTTCACGCACCCAACTTGGCCAATATCTCTTTGGTCAGATTCGAGAAGCTCTCGTGTAGCCCCTGATATCCCCACTTCTGCTTGAGTGTGGCGTAGTTCGCATGTTCCCCAGCGGCTGCGATCTGGTTCGCTTGTGGGATCCGCGTCGCGAATACGGGCGGCCAGTTCCTCGGCTCGGCATCGTGGTTCTGCTTGAGCTGCTTGATCATGTTGCCATGCACGTTCGAATTGGCTTGGTACTTCTGGATAACGATGCCGAGGGGCTCGATTGGCTCGGCGATCTCCTCGGCAAATTCACGCACGCGTTTGACGATCTGAGGGATGCCGTACGTAGATAGGATGTCCGGGATCGTCGGGATGATGAAACCCTGTGACATCCGCAGGCCGTTCTGCGTGATCTTGCCGAGGTTCGGTGGGCAATCGACAATGACGACGTCATACTGCTCCACGATGTCCTTCACGGCACGCCACAGGATATCGAAGGGCCTGATCGCCCCGTACTTGCCGACCGGCGTGTTCACCAACTCATCTTGCACGTCGATCAGGTCCAGGCTCGAGGGAAGCAGGTCGATAGATCGCGCAGCAGAAACATCCGAGACGCGCTTCTGCAGCGTCTTCTCGAGGTCGAACTTCTTGCTCGAGGGGTCCAGCGCATCCTTAAATAGCTGAGCGAGCGTGTGACCTGCGTCGTTCAGTTCTCGCCAGCGCTCCTCACCAATCAGCATGGTGGTCGCGTTGGTCTGAGGGTCCAGGTCGATGACGAGAACCTTCTTGCCGAGCTCGCCAGAAAGCGTTTCGGCAAGCGCTACCGTCGTCGTGGTCTTTCCGACGCCGCCTTTCAAATTGATGGTCGAAAACACGTGGGCCATCGGTATCCTCCTTCTCCTGAGCCAAGCACTAACGTGCGAGCGCTTGAACACAGGACCAGAAGCGAGTTCGACGACTGGCTTTGGGAAGTCGGACATGCGGGTTCGCCAATTGGCTACCGCTTGCCGCGTTACCTTGGCCATGTCGGCAATCTCGTTGATGCCGACGAAATCCTCATCCTCAGACACTTTGGGTGATCCTGTGAACAACGTAAACAAGAAGTGTGTATGTTGCTCACAGAGCGCTTGTCAATCCTTCCGTCAAGCCGCCGCCGTCGCCACCCCATCCAGCCGCACAGCGACGCTGGTGACGCCGCTCCCGGCTGCCTCGACCGCCACGCCGATAGGGAAGCGTCCCGCAGCTGGGCTGCTCACTTCCTTCGCCGGGTTGTCCCACGAAACGCGCGCGCCGACCGTCAGTACCGCGGCGCTGGCCTTCGGCAGCTGGAACACGCCAGTGGTGGAAAGCTCGACCGGGTCGCCCTCGGCCGAAGAATAGGCGGCGATGCCGAAGATGCTGCCGACGATCAGCGCGTCGCCCGACGCGATGCCGCCCGCGGGCGTGGTGACGCGGACGATGTGGCCGTTCAGGAGGTAGTTCTTCATCTCAGAGCCCTTTCGACGATTGGATGCGGACGACCGAGATGCGGTCGGTCGTCCCTGCGATCTGCCGGTTGAGGTCCGCTAACGCGGCAGCCATCTCGCCGTCGCTCGCGTAGGTGACGCGCTTGCCGTCGTATTCGACGGTGCGGATGCCCCGGTAGCGCGCGGCCATCAGGGCGTCCCGCCAGGCGGTGAGCTGGGCGAGGCCGGCCATGCTCACGCCCCGGCGTTCATGAACCAGCCGCGGTGGTCGATGAACCCGGCCCCGAAATCCAGGATCACCCGGATCTCCACGCCGTCCACGTCCCAGCCCGAGCGGCTTACGACCTGCGGGCCCTCGGCGCCCGAGAGATAGGCGAACTCCAGCCCGTCGATCTCGCCGGGGTCGGCGGTCACATACCAGCGCGTTGCGCCGGACAGGCGCGGCTCCACGACCAGTGACAGTGATCCGGAGAAGGGGTTCACATCGGCCGCCGTCGCGGGGGCGATGCTCGCCAGCCACTTCTCGGCCGTGGTCTCCAGCGCGGGCGGGACGAGCAGGTTGCGGGGTGTGACGCGGATCGTGCGATCCTCGATGCCCTTCTGGGTGCGCAGTGCCAGCCGCGCCGCCGACAGCGTGGCGTCGGAGATTGCGGCACCCGTGCCCGCCTTGTTGCCGTGGTCGGCGTGGAACAGCGTCTTGCCGTCCGACATGGTCGGCCCGTTGCCGCTGCCCGCCTCGAGGAGCGTCACGAGGATCCGCGCCTCGGTCTCGGCCGCGGCCTGGCCCATGCGGCGTGCGAGGTCCGCGAAGGCGCCAAGGTCGTCGTTGACCAGCACCTGCCGGGTGATGCCGATCTTCCGCGCCCAGGTCTCGACCTTGTAGGCCTCGCGCGCCTCGGCCATGGTCCCGGCCTTGATCTCGCCGTGCTCGTTCAGCTTCTCCAGAAGCGGCGCTTCGCCCAGCATGATCTTGTTCACCGCGCGGAAATCCCGCGCCGTGGTTTGGCGACCGAGGCGGCGGATGCCCGAGGGCGCGGCCTGATAGGCGTCGCGCAGCACCCGGCCCACCGTGTCCCCGAGGATGATCGGGAAGTCCGAGGTGGTGTGCAGCGCGCGGGTCACGAGGCTCGCGGGCGACAGCGCCATGGTGCTCTCGCCGCGCAGAGTCAGCAGTTCCTTCGCCATGTCGACCGGGGTCGAATAGGCGTAGCGCCGGGCCGGTTCGCTCAGCTCGTGGCGCGGGTTGATCCGGGCGTAGAGCGCCTCGCCCATCTGCCGGGCGCGCAGGGCCGGATCGTCCTGGCTCTCGCCCATCTCGACGCGGACCTGCTCGGTGCGGATCGTGGGCGAGGAGCGCTGCGCCAGCGCCTCGAAGGCCGCGCGGCGCGCGGTGTCGGGATCGGCGCCTCCGTCGATCTGGCCATCGATCCAGGACTGGTCGAGCCCGGCGATGCGGGCGATGGAGCGGATCTCCGCGTTCGCCTCGGCGCGGGTCTCGGTGGTGGGCGCCTCGGGCGGCGCCGGGGTGGTGGTCGTGTCGGTCATCTCTGTCTCCATGCGAATGTGGGCGCCGGGGTCGGCGGGCGTCGGCACCAGGGAAATCTCGTGGGGCGTCCAGCGCACGGCGGTCAGCACGCGCGCGCTGTTCTCGGTGGTCTCGGCCCAGTCCTCGACTGAGTAGCCGACCGAGACATGCCGCAGGATGCCCGCCAGCACGTCCTGCCAGACCGGCTCCACCTCTGGCCGCGCCGAGAACTGGATGAGCGCAGTGCCGCGCTTGCCGTCCACGGCGGCGCTGCGGACGGAGCCCAGCACGTCGCGCACGGCGGTCTGGCGATGTGCGTCGAGGACGCTGGCACCCTCCAGACGCGAGAGGTCGACAGCTTCAGGCGCGAGGCTCAGCCGCTCGATGTACTGGCCCGCCATGTCGCGGCGGCGCACGGCCGCGCCGGTGGACCAGACCACCTCGACGGTGCGGGCCTCCGGATCGGCCGTAGCAGGCGCAAGCGTCGCGCGGCGGGTGAGGATACCCTTTCCGTCTGGAAGGGTTTGCAGCGCGAGCGTTGGCAGGGTGTCTGTCGCGATATCAGCCATCGGCGGGCTCCTTCTGCTGCAGCGACGCCGCCTGTCCGAAGGCGAGCCCCAACCCCTCCGCGCGCTCGCGGTCGGCCGCGATCTCGGCATCAACCTGCTCGGCGTCGTAGCCGCGCTCGGAGATCGCCTGGGACCGGCTCTTGAGCCCTGCGCCGATCGCCATGATCTCGGCCTGCACGTCCTTCATCGGATCGACGTAGTCGAACTTCGGCGGCAGCCATTCGCAGCCGAGATAGGCGTCGGGGTTCCGGTCGAAGTCCCGCGCGGGCAGGTCGCCGGTCAGCACCGCGAGCCGCACGAACCGCTCCCAGACCGGGCGGCAGAACAGATGCACCACCACGTTGTGCTGGAGCTGCTCGACCCGGCGGCGAAACTCGATCAGCCCCGCGCGGATGGAGGAATAGGTCACGCCTTCCAGATCGCCCGAGACCAGCTCGTAGGGCAGGCCCATCCCGGCGGCGACGGCGCGCAGGTGGTTCTTGACGAAGGGCGCGTAGGCGTCGTGCTCGGTGGGGTTGGAAAAGCGGATGTCGGTGCCGGGCGGCAGCGGGATCAGGCTGCCGGGCTCCATGCCCACGGTCAGCGCGCCACCGGTGTTGGAGCCCGAGAGCCCGCCCGCCGTTCCATCGGGATCTGTGATGAAGCCGGTGAAGAGCGCCGCGACCTTGGCCTTCACCAGCGCGGCGTCCTCGAACTGGTCGAGCTCATGCAGCCGCAACAGCACCGGCGCGAGCCAGGTGATGCCGCGCAGCTGGCCCGCAGCGAGCGGCTTGAACAGGTGCAGGCAATCGGCGGCGGGGACGCGGAGCGGGTCCATGCGGAGAGACCCCAGCGGATCGCCCGGGCGGGAGGACAAGACCCGGTAGGCGACCCGGCGACCGGCGGCATCGAACTCGATGCCCGCGCGGATCCGCGCCCCGCCGCCGATCTCGCGGTGCAGGTCCATGGGAACCTGCTCGCGATCCAGAAGCTCGACGTGGAGAGGAATGGCGGCGGCGTCGCTTGCGACGCGCAGCCGGGCGAAGCTCTCGCCACTCTCGACCATCGCGCGCACCGCCATGGCCTGCAGCCCGTAGAAATCGGCCAGCCCGTCCGGGGCGGCATGATCGGTCCAGCGCAGCCAGAGCGCCTGCAGCCGCTCTCGCACGGCCCGGTCGGGATGGGTGGATTGCGGCTTGATCCCGGCGCCGACGACATTGCCGACCAGGCTGTCCACCGCCGCCGCGACCCACGGGTTGTTGCGCGCATACCACCCGGCCCGCCGCGCCGCCGTGGTCGCGCCCGCGAGGATCGCCGCGTTCAGCCCGTCGACCGTCCGCGCCCCCTCCCAACGCCGCCCTCCACCCGCAGCGTCAAAGCCGCGAGCGCGCGCGAGGCCGAGAAGGCGATGGAGAATAGTCCGCATGGGCGACAGAATCGCCTATCGGAACGCGCATGCCCATTCAGAATGTTTGGCAATGGCCGAAGAACTTTCGCACCGTCTCACAGCATTGGTTGGTCACTGCCAGCCAGCGTTGCCATCACGACTGCCGGCAAGCTGACGCCACCTCACAGATGAGGACGATCCCCACTATCTTGTGGTAGTGCCGTCTGATAGAGAAAACCCCAAGATCGTGTATTTCGGGGGATCGCAGTGGCGGGCGAGGTTGATTTCAAGGGCAAGGGTCAAGCACTTAGACTCGGGGTGCAGCAAGAACTCGGGGGAGGACCGCTAAGCATCTTCGGAGCGGCTGCCCAGAAGCACGACCTGTCCATCCGTGAGGTGATGGTTGGTGTTCTGGCAAAGCTGGCTGAACAGTTCCCAGAGCTAGAGTTCAGGCATCTCATATCTCTCAGCAAGAAAGAAATGAACGAAAAGCTGCGGGGTTTTGATGCGCGGCTCGGGCAGGCTCTATTCGTCGAAAGCGCGAGTATTCGACCGGACGGCGGCATCACCGAAGTTCTCGACAAGAACGGACGATGGCGGATTGTCTTGGTGGGTGAATCCAAGCATCAAGGAAACGACGTCGAGAAGATTAGCGCCGGTGTTTTGCAGGGCAAGAATAAAGACCAGGATTTCATGGCTGCTGGCAACGCTATCGAACGCATGCACAAGAACGTTCTTGAGATCAGAAACTATATGCTTGATGAGAGGCACTTTCCCTACGTTGTCTTCCTTCAAGGATCGAATTTTGCAACTCAATCGTTCGATGTCACTCGGCCCGATGGTCGCGTGGTAAGGGTGGTGCATAATTCTGGGATGTTGAATCGCATAGATCGGGTTACTGCCAGCAGCCTCTCTCGCGAGATCAACAAGAACTACTGTGAAAACATCGTAATCAAAGCAGGCGACATCGAGCACATGACTCAAGTTGCTTCACTCTTCTGCAAAGCAGATCCGTGGACTGCGGGAGAGATGGGCGAAGTGATGCTCGACGTCGCTCAGACATCTCTAAAGATAATCGCGGAGGACTTGGGTGCGACCGGGGCATGAAATCTCTGGACTATGGGTTGCCAACATGGACATCCTTCCCAGGACATTCGACGCAGAATAAGAAGGCAGAACTCTAAATGGCAAACCGATCGCACCGCAACGCAGGTCACCGCGCAATGAATGCGCTTCGTAAGTCTGGCGGAAAGCACTCGTCTGAAGCGTCACTGTCCATTAATCAGGCCCAGAACACGAGGCACATATTTGATGTCGCCGACTGCCTTGACGCTTTGGCGAAACTGCCAGATGATTCAGTTCAGCTTATTATTTGTGACCCACCCTACAATATCATGTTGGCGGATTGGGATAATCGTGTCGATTATATTACTTGGGCAAGTCAATGGCTCGCCGAAGCGGAGCGCGTTCTGTCGCCAACCGGGAGCATCGCCATTTTTGGTGGCTTGCAGTATCAGGGAGAGGCTGGTTCTGGTGATCTGATTTCGATAATTTCGCACATGCGAAAAAATAGCAAAATGCTGCTCGCAAATTTGATTATTTGGAACTACCCCAATGGAATGAGTGCGCAGCGGTTTTTTGCGAATAGGCACGAAGAGATTGCTTGGTTCGCGAAGACGAAAAAGTACTTTTTTGATCTCGACGCTGTTCGGGAGCCGTATGACGAGCAAACCAAAGCGGCTTACATGAAAGACAAGCGGCTCAACCCAGAGTCTGTCGAGAAGGGAAGGAACCCGACCAACGTCTGGCGAATGTCTCGCCTGAACGGTAACTCACTTGAGCGCGTCGGGCATCCTACTCAAAAGCCCGCTGCGGTCATAGAGAGGCTAGTTCGCGCCCTCTCTTTCCCCGGCTCCACCGTACTTGATTTCTTTGCGGGTAGCGGAGTTACCGCCCGTGTCGCAATTCGAGAGGGGCGAAACAGCATATGTACTGATGCTGATCCCGTTTTCCGCGACTACATGGCGAAGCAGATCGAGTTCCTCGAGGCAGAAGGGCTTCTAAACACTGCGCGTCAGTACGAGATCTTACAAGGACTTGAGAATCTCGAAGCGGCTCATACGCGAGGCGCAGCTGTATCACCGGCGGCCGCGGAATAGCTGATCGAAATAGGCAGTTGGCGAGACTGCTCGCCTCCGCTTGTCAACTGATCACTTCATCCAAGCCGACCGGATAGCGCCCTTCGCCTCATGCGTCGGCGTCGCCCCAGTTTTCGACGCCGCCACCTCCTCGTTCAGCCTGAGCCCCATGCTGATGAGCCCGTGCAGGGCGGCGTGGGCGTAGACGAAGGTGTCGAGGGCCTCGTTGCGCTCGCCGTCGCGCTTGGGTTGCCAGGAGCGGATGGGGCGTCCGCGCTCGAAGCGGGTGACCACGCGCTCGGCGGTCAGCTGGCGGAAATAGTCGGCGTCGAGGCGGCGGGGAAAGTGGATCGCGCCGGGGCCGGGTTCGGTCAGGCGCAGGCGGGCGTAGACGGCGTCCTTCACCGCGTCCACGCCGACGATGAAGAGCGGGATCTTGCCCTTGTTCGTCCGCGTCGGGCGTCGCGGCCAGACCGGGATGCCGGGCCCGCCGCGGCCCTTGATGGCCCAGATGCGGCGGGCGAGGCGGGTGCGGCAGAACTCGTAGGCCATCTTGGTGTGGTGGCCGCCGGTGTCGATGGCGGCGGCGCGCACGGGGAGTTCGAGCCCGGCGGGATGCGGGAAGGTCGCCTGCAGCACCATGTCGAGGTCGGACCAGAGCCGCGGCCCGGACGGGTCGCCCCAGAGCACGCGGTAGTCGATCACCCACGCCTCCTCGTCGCGGCCCCAGCCGAGGATCTGCACCTCGATCCGGTCGCCCTGAACGTCGACGCCCGCGGTGAGCACGGCGACAGAGGCGGGCAGCGCCTCGCCCCAGTCCTCGCGCCGCGCCATCAGCGGATCGGCCGGGACGGTGTCGCCCGCCTGGTCCTCCCAGGACTCGCCCAGCTTGGTGTTCACCCAGACCTGCAGGCGCGCGGGGTCCTTGCGGACGCGGCCGTGTTCGGCGGCTATATCGGCCCAGGTCTCCCACGGGGAATAGAGCGCGGAGAGGTGGAAGCCCGCGGTGCGCCCATCGCCCTCAGCCGTCGCGCGCCATTCCCCTGCGGCCAACAGGTGCGGCTTCTCGTGCTCGTGGTGGATGCCGCCGCAGGCCTCGCAGACCAGATAGGCCTGGTCGCGCTGCCCCTCGGGCCAGCGGATGCGCGCCCAGGTGATCGGGGCCATGTCGCCGCAATGCAGGCAGGGGACGTGGTAGAAGCGCCGGTCGCTGTGCTCGAACGCGGCCTCGATGCGGGAATGGCCCTTCAGGGTGGGCGTAGAGACCATGTAGATCTTGCGCCGCCCGCGGAAGGTGGCGGTGCGCTGGATGGCCAGATCGACCGGGTCGCCCTCGCCATCGGCGTCGCCGGGATAGCCGTCCACCTCGTCGAGGAACAGGTAGCGGACGGGCGTGGAGCGGAGCCCCACGGCGCTGTTCGCGCCGGTCATCACCAGCTGGCCGCCGGGGAAGGACTTGCGGAACAGGCTGTTTCCGGCGTCGCGGGAGCGGGGCGCGGCGACCAGCTCCCGCAGCGCGGGCGTCGCCTCGATCAGCGGGTCGATGCGGACGGTGGTGTTCCGGCGCACCATGTCGAGCGAGGGCATGACCAGCATGGCTATGCCGGGCGCGTTCTGGATGATGTAGCCGAGCCAGTTCAGCCCCGCCTCCGAGCCACCCGTTTGCGCGCCCTTCATCAGGACGACACGCTCGTAAGGGCTGGCGGTCGAGAGCGCATCCATCACCGCGCGCAGATAGGGCGTGCGGTCGGTGCGCCAGCGGCCCGGTTCGGCCGAGGTCGGCGGCAGGATGCGGTGCCGGTCGGCCCAGTCCGAGACCGGGATCGGCGGTTCGGGGCGGATGCCGCGCCGCCAGGCAAGGTCGATGTCAGGCACCATCGCCAAAACTCCCCAGCGGCAGGTCGGCCAGGTGTTCGAGATGCTCGCGCATCATCCGGTCGAGCGCGGCGAAGGTGGCGCGGGGATCGGCGCCGACCTCGGCGGCCAGCAGGGGCGCTGTGCGCTGGACCCATGCCATGTGAGCGTCGCGTTCGGCACGGGCGCGCGCGAACACCGTGCGCGTGGCGGCGGCGGTCTCGACCAGCTGGCCCTGTTCGCGCTCGAACGCCAGCTTGGCGCGCTGGACCTTCACGATCTCATGCAGCCGCTTGGCCTCGGCCAGCGTCGTCGCCGCGCGGGTCGGGCTGGCGGCGCCACCCTTGTTGCGCCGGGCGGGGTCGAGGTTGTTCTCGATCCAGGCGAGCCCCACCGCCACGTCGATCCGCCCGTCCGCGCGCACCGGCAGGCCCTCGGCCACCAGTTGCGAGATGCGGCCCTTGGTCAGCCCGACGCGGGCGGCGAAGGCGGTCTTGGTCTCATGGCTGTCGAGTTTAGTCATTTCCGCCCCCTGACGCTGGCGGGCTTATGCGCTGCGCGTCCCCACATACGAATGTGCGCAGGAGGAACCGCCCGGTGGACTGCGACCCGGCGTTCCCGTTCGCACACGACGGTTCTGAAGTTTTCGCGCGGCGTGCCGTGCCATCCCGCCGGTTGACGATCTGTCTGGTGGGGATGGTGGAGATTGGTGGGGTGATCCGGCCTGCCCCTGTAAACTGTCATTTCACGCATGGTGGTGTGATGCATGGCGTCACGTGTCGTGACCTGCCACGTCGCTGACACTTCGGGCGACAAACACAGATTTGGCCGGGGACAAGTCCACCAAACCCACCAAACCCACCAGACGGATCGGGAATGAGCGTCACGCATCGGCACGGCTCCGGAGAACTTCAGAACCGTCGTTGATCGGCGCGGCCCCGGTCTCCGCGGTCTCCAGCTGCCAGCGCGCGCGCCCTGCCGACAAGCCTGCGGAGACTAGGCGCAGCCCGTTCACGATGCGGTTCTGCTGCCCGCCGATCCACTTGCCGAGCCGCCCGCCGTTGATTGCGCCGCCTTCGCCCGCCACGCGCAGCAGGGCCTCGCGGAACTCGGGGTGGATGAACTCCGACCGACCGTAGAGCTGCGGGCGCTGTTCCGTGGCGCGCTCGATGATCTCGCGAACGCTGACCCGGTCCATGCCGATCACCTCGCGCCATTGCTCCAGCACAGTGGTCAGGGCTTCCAGCTTCGGGTCCGCCCCGCGCATGCCTTCCATGGTCTCGCAAGGGTCGGCCTCGCCCAGCCAGATCAAGGCGTCGCGAACCCAGCGCGACCAGTCGGTGAAGGAGCCGAGGGGCGCGCGCATCTCGGGCCGACCGGCGATGTGGTAGGCGCGCAGCACCGTCAGCCCGGCCGTGACGTAGTCGCCGCGCTGCGCCGTCACCATGGCGAGCGGATCGCGGTCGAAGGCGCGCAGCTCGGGTCGCTCGACGCCCGCATCCAGCGTCGCCCGGATGGAGCGGCGTGTCATGTCGCCCTCGAGAGTCAGGTTGTTGCCGGTGGCGAAGACGGCGGCGTTGCTTGGCACCTCGGCGTTGACCGACTTGCCGAGGATGCGGACCTTGAGGCTGGTCTGGGTGAGGGTCTGGCACAGGAGCTCGCCGCCCAGCGGTTCCTCGCAGTTGTCGATGGCGATCAGGACGTCGCCCGCGATCAGCGCCGCGCCCAGCCGCTTCTCCATCTCCTCCTCGGACTTGCCCTGCGCGATCACCGGCGCGGGGCGGGCGGTGGCGATCTGGCTCGCCAGGTCGACCAGCATGGATTTGCCCGTCCCGGCGGTCGGCGCGTTGAACCCGTGCAGCGGCGCGGTCGGCAGCGACCGGCGGATCAGCGCCGTGAGGATTCCGGAGAGCGCGACCGACCGGTCCGCGTCGGTGACGAAGGGGAAGGTCGAGATCAGATCCTTGAGGAACCCGAGCGCGCGCAGGGCCGTGGCCCGGTCGGGATCGCGCGGCAGGGCGGGGAAACGGACATCCTGCGGGTCGAACAGCAGCCCGGTCTGCGGGTCATAGCCGGGCAGATCGAGGATCGAGCCGTCGGGCCGCAGGGTCGGGCAGTTGATGATGCCGGTCAGCACTGGCAGCCGCCACTGGCCTTCGCGGACGAGGAAGGTCTCGGCGATCTTGTGCGGGCAGTCGGTGCTGAGCCACTCACCCTCGCGCTTGTCGAACCGCTTCCAGTTCGCCGCGCGGGTGAAGGCCTCGGCCATGTGGTGCGCCTTGACGTCCACCAGCCGGGGCGCATCGACAGTGCGCCCATCCGAGACCGCCACCGGCACCATCGCCGGGCGCACCACCATGCTGCCTCGCTGATAGTAGCCGAGCCCCGCCTGCATCAGCGCGCCCTCGGCCATGTCGACGGCCCGGTGCAGGAAGCCCGCAAAGATGCGGATCACCGGGCGGCCGTCTCCGTCGTCATCGTCGGCATCCTGGCCGTCGGGAATACGATCGCGCGAGGTTCGCACCCGCTCCACCCGTTCCGCGCGCCAGCCGTTCTGCCGTGCGAGCCAGAACAGCGTGCCCACGGTCACGCTGCGCACGGATGAGAAGCTGTCCCATTTCTCGGCGGTGTAGGCAGTGTCGTTCTTCGACGCCTCGGCCGACCAGGTCTCCCAAAGGTCGCGGCCATCGGGACCGAGTGCTGCGTAGAGCGCGAGCCCGACCTTGATCCAGTCGTCGTAGGGCAGCTCGTCGTTGCGAATATGGGCGACGGCTTCCTCGATCAGCTCGCGCGACGGGGCTTCCTTCTGCTTGAGCCCGGCGGCCTTGCGCCCATCGCGGTCGATCTCGCGCCGGTCGGCGGTGGTCTGGCCGCCCACCTTGCGCAGGTACTCCTCGGCCGCCGCGATGAAGGCCGCGCAGCGGTCGCGGCTGACGATCGGCAGCTCGTGCAGCGGCACGTCGAGCGGCGAGCGTTCCGGCCAATGATAGGGTGCCTTCGTGTCGGGGTGGATGCCGAAGGCCACGAACTGCTGCCCGGTCGCCAGCACCTCGACCCGCGCCACCGTGCCGTCGAGCATGTGGAACTCGCTGGTCTGCACCTTGTCGAACGGCGCATCGGTGCGGAAGGCCAGCAGGATCTTCGGTGCGCGCCCGATGCGAGAGGCGGTCGACATGCCGAGCATTTCGGTGGCGATGCAGGTCAGCCGGTGGGCATGGTCGCGATCCAGCACGTCGATATCGACGCCGACGAGCTCGCCGCAGAGCAGGCCGGTATTGGTGCAGTTGCGCTGCGCCTTCGTCCAGCGCGCGATCTCGGCCTCGTCGGCGCTGGCGCAGACCGTCTCCCAGCCCTTCATCATCGGCCGCTTGCCCGCGCCCTTCATGGCGACATGCGCGCCCAGAACCGGGATCGGGCGATAGCCGTTGCGCTGCAACCGCAGGCGTAGCTCGGTCGGGTCCTCAATCTCGGCCGCGACGGGCGCCTCGGTGGACGCATCCGCCGACGCCTCGTCGCGGGCCATGTCTTCGGTCGTGCGGATGGCGTCCTCCATGGCTCACTCCCCGTCCAGGACCCAGGCGGCGAAGTCGTCGTTCCAGTGCTCCTCCGGCCCCTCGCCGCTGCCGACGAACCGGACGAAGCCGTAGTAGACCTTGCCGGTCAGATGCCGCGGGTCGCGCTCGTAGGACGTGGTGCCTCGCAGATCGTGCTCGAGCTCGGCGCGGAGACGGTCCAGCGCTGCGAGGGACCGGTCGGCTTCCAGATAGGTCAGGGTGCCGGGCACCGCCGAGGTCATGACGTGCATCAGTGCGTCACGGCACTCACGGAGGCGATTGCCGATGACAACGTGGTCGTCGGTGGAGAGCGGGATGTTGAAATCGTTCATCGCGCGGCCTCCTGCTGCTCGATCCAGTCGATGAGCCGCGATTTCCGCGCGCAGATCACGTTGCCCATGCGGAAGGTAGGCATCCGCACCTTGGCCTCGCTGGCGTAGTAGTAGACCTTCCGCCGCTCCTTAGCGTCGCCGAAGACGAAGATCGCGATGGCGTCCGCGCCCCGCAGCAGATCCTCGGCCAGCGCCGGGCAAGCCTCTCCCGTGGCGGGTCCAGCCCGCATTTCCGTTTGCATGTCCTGTCCTCCTAGCTGCGGATCAGCGCGCCCAGCGCGATGATCGTTCTGTGGCCGATGGCGAAGGTGATCATGGCATCCCCGCCAGCGGCGAAATCCTCCTGTTCAATTCGCTCCCGCTCCGGTCCTTCCGGGATGCCAAAGGTGGCGATCAGCACCGGCTGCGGTGGCGCCAGTTCATTGCTCGAGCCGCTCAAGGACACCGATGCCGTCCGGAACCGCCGCTCGACCTCGATCTTCATGAAGGGCAGCGCCACTCCGTCCAGGGCCTTGTGGAGCACCTCGTCTCGCGCCGCCGCGATCAGGCCCGACAGCATCTCCCCGAAGTCCCGGACGACAAGGAGACCGCGCATCGCCGGCGGAAGGGCCAGCCAGTCTTCCTCTTCCCCCTCCGCCGCGGCATCGCGGCAGTGAACCGCCTCCATCGTCAGGCTGCGGAACCTACGCACGGCATCGACGGCATCCTTCACCTGATCGGCCGCCATGATCGCCAGCAACAGATTGGCGCAGTCATCGGGCGTCATGTCGGCGGCGCCCGGCCCCCTACCTCCCGTGGAAATGAGCCTTTCCTGGCGCAGGGCGCGCGCGATCACCGCCACGGTCTGCTCGGGCATCGGCAGAATGCGGGCGAGAGTGGGGATGAGATCGCTGAGCTTTGCCATCGCGGGCGGGGTCTCCTGAGCTTGTTTCGGACCATAAGTCCAAAACTTCTGGCGCACAAGAGGGTTTCGGAGTAAAAATCCTAAAGTGGACTCCACCCCGGTCGCTTTCGCCTCGCCAACTCG
This sequence comes from Roseovarius sp. MBR-6, assembly GCF_040547525.1. Lineage (NCBI taxonomy): Bacteria > Pseudomonadati > Pseudomonadota > Alphaproteobacteria > Rhodobacterales > Roseobacteraceae > Roseovarius > Roseovarius sp. MBR-6. The sequence goes on from NZ_JBEPPW010000015.1 coordinate 85,098, forward strand.
GCAAATGCATGGCAGCACGACAGGCTGATCGGGCTCAACCCATTGGCAAAGCGAGGTAACCCATGGCCACGATCCGGAAGCGAACACTGCCCTCGGGCCTCGTGCGCTGGCAGGTGGATTTCACCGACCAGGGCGGCAAGCGCCGCTCGAAGCTGTTCCCGCGCCGGAAGGATGCCGACGTCTATCTGGTGAAGGTCCGCTCGCTGGTCGCCAACAACACCTATCTGGCCGACAGCGAGAGCATCACGGTGGCCGAGGCCGCCAAGGCGTGGCTCGACCATTGCGAGGTGCGCTACAAGACAGGGCGGCGGATGGAGCGCTCGACGCTGCGCGGCTACAGCGACTATGTGCGGCTGCACATCAAGGATCCCGAGGTGGGGATCGGAGACAAGCTGATCGCCCACCTCACTCGCCGCCATGTCAACGAGTTCCGCGACCGGCTGCTGCTGAACGGGCGGTCCGAGCATCTGACCCGCCGCGCCATCTCGGTGCTGAAGCTGATCCTCGACCACGCCATCGACAACGGCCAGCTGTTCACCAACGCCGCCCACGGCGTCCGGATCATCAAGTCCAGCCGGATCGACCATAAGGCGCCCGTGCCGTCGAAGGAGGCGATCCGCGCGCTGATCGAGGCAGCCGACGAGGATTTCAAGCCGCACCTGATCGTCTCGGCCCTCGGCGGTCTACGCGCGTCCGAACTGCGGGGCCTGCGCTGGCAGGACGTGGATTTCGAGAAGGGCTTCATCCACATCCGCCAGCGCGCCGACGCCTACAACCAGATGGGCGAGCCGAAATCGCGCGCGGGCTATCGCGACATCCCCGCCGGGCCGATGGTGCTGAACGCCCTGCGCCGCTGGAAGCTGCGCTGTCCGAAGAGCGAGCTCGGGCTGGTGTTCCCGGCGCCGCGCGGCGGCGTTCTCCAGCACACCAACACGCAATCCCGGTTCCGCAAGCTGCAAGAGCAGGTCGGCGTGAAGCTGCGCTGGCACGACCTGCGCCATTTCGCGGTGTCGCTCTGGATCGAGCAGGGCTTCTCGATCAAGGAGATCATGACCTTCGCAGGCCATTCCTCGATCCAGATGACCATGGAGCGTTACGGCCACCTGTTCCCTTCGCCCGACCACCAGAACGCCATGGCCGAAGTCGAGGCCAAGCTGCTGGGGTGACCGATTCCGAGCGGCGGCTGATGAATGCTTCGCCCGGTTCACCCGTATGACCCGGATCGGCCCTCACCAACGCCCCTGTTGCGGGGCTTTGAACCGCTCTACCGAAATGGCTCAGGCTCATAGGCTGCCTTGGCCACCACCTTGCTGGCATCCCCACGCGACCGATATCGGCCAATCATGTCGCCGCTGGCGGCGTCGTCGACCTCCTGCACCCGATAGAGCGTCAGGCTCTTGTCACTGTTGGGCTTGAGTTGGAAGACCCGGCCGTTCTTGCGGCAATAGAAAAATTTCGAGCCCTTGATCTGGGTCCACGGACAATCGGCATAGGACAGGAGCCGCCGCTCCCGTTCCAGTCGCGCCTCTTCCGAGCGCCGCTCGGCCTCCGCACGCTGCTCATCACGCAGGCGCTGCCACTGCGCGCCCACGTAATCCGACAGGTGCCCGATGATGGCGGGCATTTCCGTGCCAGCCTCTTTCTCGGCCTGGTAGATGGCCAAACATTCGGCCTCGAGCTTCGGTTCCGGATCTCCGAGGTATTCCTCCTCGATCATGGCCTTCATGCGCTGCTCGAGATCGGTCATCGTCAGAGCCGGGCCAGGCAGGCCATTCAGGAAGGCGAGCATGTCGTCCTTCGGGATCCAGCACTCTATTGCCGCCGCCAGGACCTTGTCCCGCGGGCCTTCCCATTTCTTCCAGACGGAGCTGTCCTGATCCAGCTTCGTGACGATCTCGATGGCCAGTTTGGCGAGGGACCGCTGCTCTCGCATATGACGCATGGACGGGCTTTGCTCATAATCAGCCAGTAGGCTGTAAACCACTGAGGTTCGCTGATTCATGAACATGCGGCTTTCCCGTTTCTTCCCAATGATTTGCGTCTGCTCCGTGCGACACGACGCCGACGTCGCCAGTCCAGAATCCCTTTAAATCTTTGCTATTCAAACACTATTTTGGCCCCGTCGGGTTGTCTCATAACCTGAAGGTCGTAGGTTCAAATCCTACTCCCGCAACCAAATTCTTTAACTTTTCCAAATGGTTAGAATCCGACTTAAACAGTCGGGTTTTGGCTTGTCCAAAACACATCAACGCCACATCAACGTTTGAAGAGTCGCGTTGAAAATATGTATGAAAATCAATGACCTAACATAAGTCCCGATGTTCATGGTCACCGACCAATTAAGTCTGGCCCGGCCGAAATCCTTGTGGCAGCATTCCACCATGATCGAGTTTCGCACCCTTCCCGATGACCATCCTGACCTTGCGCATTCGCCATTGCTGCGCGCGGCGCTGCTGACACTGCGCTACGCGCAGGAACACGGCGCCATCGGCTTGACCAAGACCAAAGCGTTCAAGCGCGTCTTCGTCCATTGGGCGGTCGAGAACAGAGGTGGTCGCAGAAATTCGGACCAGTTGTTAAGGTGGATCGCATGACGAGAGAGACGATCCATGATGACGAAGAGAAAAATGCATACGCCTGAGTTCAAGGCGAAGGTCGCGCTTGAAGCGATCCGAGAAGAGATGACGCTGGCCGAGCTGTCGAAGAAGTATGGCGTGCATCCGAACCAGATCAGCACCTGGAAGCGCGCGGCGATCGAGAATATGGCCACGGCCTTCACCCGGCGGGGCGCTGATCCCGGGAAGGGGAACGAGGCGGAGATCGAGAAGCTGCATTCGAAGATTGGGCAGCTGGTGGTGGAACGGGATTTTTTAGCCAATGCCTCGGTTCAACTGCTCGGGACGCGAGGCAAAAAATGGTGAGCAAGGATCATGAGCTGAGCCAGCGGCGTCAATGCACGCTGCTGCAGCTGTCGCGCTCGACGCTGTATTACCGGCCCAGGGGCGAAAGCGCCGAGAATCTGCGGTTCATGGAGATCATCGACAAGCAGTTCCTGGAAACCCCGTGGTATGGCTCTCGCCAGATGGCGCGGCACATGAAGCGGCAGGGTCACGAGTGCGGTCGCCACCGTGTGCGCCGCTTGATGCGTCTGATGCGGTTGGTGCCGATCTACCAGGAGCCCAACACCAGCAAGAAGCACCCGGCGCACAAGATCTACCCCTACCTGCTGAAAGGGCTGGCAATCACCCGGCCCAACCAGGTCTGGTGCGCCGATATCACCTATATCCGGATGGAGCGGGGCTTCTTGTATCTGGTGGCCATCATGGATTGGCACAGCCGCAAGGTTCTGGCCTGGCGGTTGTCGAACACGCTTGAGGCGGATTTTTGTGTCGCGGCTCTGAAAGAGGCCCTGGCCGAATACGGCCCGCCGGAGATCTTCAACACCGATCAGGGATCGCAGTTCACCAGCGGCGACTGGATCGATGAGCTGAAGGCGGCCAAGGTGAAGATATCGATGGATGGCAAAGGCCGCTGGATCGATAATCGCATGATCGAGCGCCTCTGGCGATCTCTGAAATACGAATGCGTTTACCTGCGCGCCTTCGAGACCGGGTCACAAGCCCGGGAGGGTATCGGCCAATGGCTCGCCTATTACAATGCCGAACGGCCCCACTCGACCCATGGCATATTGACCCCCGACGAGGTCCATGCCAGCAAAACGGAACCCATGAAAATGGCAGCCTGATGTGAAACCCTGATCCACCTTAACTGGGCTGCATTCTGGTCGAAAAAGCAGGACCACCTCTATTGACCAAAGACCGCGACGTGCTCCTGGCATTCTATGACTTCCCCGCTGAACATTGGAAGCACATCCGCACAACCAATCCCATCGAAAGCACCTTCGCCACGGTGCGGCATCGCACTGGCAAAACCAAGGGTAGCCTCAGCCGCAAAACCGGGCTCGCCATGGCCTTCAAGCTCATGATGTCAGCCCAGACAAAATGGCGCAAACTCGATGGTGCCAACCGCATGCCCGAAATCATCGAAGGGATTGAATTCAAGGAGTAACGCTCCGGCGGGGGCCGTCTGACTTCGGCGACGATCCGATGGTAAGTCCGACGTTATGTCCGACTTTATCAACCGCCCTCAAATCGAAGTTCTGTCTGCCGCCGATGGTGTTCGCCGTCGGCATTGGTCGGATGAGGACAAGCTGCGCATTGTCGAGGAGAGTTTTGTCGGCCACGGGCAAGTGACGGCGACGGCGCGGCGGCATGGAGTTTGCCGGTCGCTGCTGACAGTCTGGCGTCGGCAGTATCGGAACGGTGAGTTGGATGGCCCTCGCCCGACCTCCTTTGCCCCAGTGGCCGTGATGCAGGATATCCCGACCACTCGGCCCGGTCCGATTGATGCTCCTGATCTCTCACGGACCTCTCAGGTGGAGATTGTCTTGGTCAATGGCCGTAGGCTTGTCGTGCCCGCCGGGGTCGAGCCTGAAGCGCTGGCGCGGATCCTGTCAGTGGTTGACGGGCGATGATCGCGTTTCCAGCGGGCGTGAAGGTCTGGATCGCGGGTGGCGTCACCGACATGCGTCGCGGCATGAACACACTGGCCTTGCAGGTGCAGGAAGGGCTCGGACGCGATCCGCACGCGGGCGAGATATTCTGCTTCCGTGGCCGTCGCGGCGATCGCGTTTCATAATGCCTCTCCTTCTTCAGAATCCAGGCAGGGTCATGGACTTATCTGCCATTTTATCAAGGGCTTGCCTCGGCCGGCGT
>NZ_JBEPPW010000016.1:0-74294 GCF_040547525.1 Roseovarius sp. MBR-6
AGCAGGTCGCCCTTGCAGGCGATGAAGGACTGGCACAAACTCAAGCCGCAGTTGTTCAGGAAGAAGCCATACTACCTTCCGGGATGTGACAGCTAGTTTCGCCAGACAAGGAACGCTGTCTTTCACGTCAACTCTGTCCGATTGAGCGCGAGACAAAGGGTGTATAATTAGGGGGATAAGATAAAAGTGACCTATCATTTTTTCCATTAAAAACAGGAACTTGCCTGATTTTAATGGTGCCGCTTAGGTGACTCGAACACCTGACCCCATCATTACGAATGATGTGGGCTAGGAACCAACCCACTTGAAAACTAAGCGTTTTCCAGTGCGTCAGTTCGGCGTTGCAAGGATGTTGCAAGTCTGATGGTGCCCCAAGACGGACTCGAACCGCCGACCACCTATTTACGAAACAGGTGCTCTACCAACTGAGCTATTGGGGCTCGCGCGCTCATTTACCCGCTCACGGGCGCGAAGGCAAGCGGCCGGTTGAGCGGATTCCGAAGTTCACCGACAACGCGCCATGGAAGAAGATGCGCTGATCATCCTCGGGCTCTACCTGGTCATCGTCGCCATCTGGTGGCTGTGAACGAGTAAGGGCGCGCCGATGAACGGCCCGCCCTCTTGGCGACATGAGGATCATAGGAGCTGCTTTTACGCACCCCAATGATCGGTCCCATGCTGGTCTTGATCAAGCAGCCTTTGAGGTGTTGCGACGCTCAAGTTCTTCCATCTGACGCCCGATCTCCTCCCGCAACTCATCCAAATAGTCGACCAGCTTGTCGTGGCCGATGAGGTCGTGGACGAGGTAAATGCCCAAGCGGGTTTCGCCGATGCCGATATGGCCGCTGGTTGTCCAATAAAGGTCGCGGTGGCCTCCCTCGAGGAGTGCCGCAAGCGTCTCGCGCAGTACGCTATGGTAGAAATCGTCCATCTGTCAGTCTCCTGTGATCCCGCACGCACCGTGCTGCGGGTAGGAGCTGACCAGGAGGATATGAGCGATTCTGTTTCATGCCCCTGAGTATAGGGCCTCAAGCTCGATAGTCAAGAAAGTTGTGCAAAATCAGAGACTAAGGCGTTTAAACGCTGAGGTCCTCGACTCCTTCCAGTGCGGCCGCTAAAGAAGGAGCATGTCAGTTGATCCAAGAATTCTTGAACTTTGTGAGAAGGTTACGGCAAAGCGTCCGCGCACCGTGATCGACTTCATCTTGAAGCACGGCCAGGTCACAACCGATGACCTGCTCGAACTCGGCTATGCCCATGCCCCGCGCGCAGCCCGTGACGTTCGCGAACAGGGCGTCCCACTCGAAACCATCAGCGTGACGAGCGAGCGGTCAGGGCGGCGGATGGCGGCTTACGTCTTTGGCGATCCGGCGCAGATCAAGAATGGACGCATCGGTGGGCGCAAGGCGTTCTCGAAACCGTTCAAGGACAAGCTGATTGCCCTCTACGGTTCGCGCGAGGCGTTCACCAACGAGGTGATGGAAGGCCGCTATCTGCAAATCGACCACCGCGTTCCGTATGAGGTTGCGGGCGACGGTGCGCAGCATGAGGGCGACCCAGCCGAGTACATGCTTCTGGACGCATCAAGCCAGCGAGCGAAGTCTTGGTCATGCGAGGCTTGCGAGAACTGGAAAAGCATCCAGGACGAGGCGATCTGCCGATCCTGCCTTTGGGCGTTCCCAGAAGCCTACACCCATATCGCCATGCGCGAGATTCGCCGCGTTGACCTGCAATGTCAGGACGAGGAAGTCGCGGTGTTCGAGGCGTTGAAGGTGCGGGCAGATGCCGAAGGCACGACGGTCAGTGCGCTGCTCAAATCGCTAGCGCGAACTGCGTCGGGCCTCGGATGATCTCGGCATTCGGTTCTGCAAGACCCTCGGACATATAGAGGCTCTCGACCGTTTCCGCCTTCCTGCCCGATAGCGTCGCCTGTGACGACGTGCCCGCGTGCAGCAGCAGCCGCGTCATTGCGAGGTGATCAGGAAGCGGCGGTCCATATTCTTTCTCGCCTGTCATTCCGTCGTAGGACAGGGCGAACGGGATCGACCGGGCGTTGAGGCTCGCCAACCCTTCGATGAGCGGTTCCTGCGTCATCTGCTGGTGATACCGCTTGTCCCGTCCGACCGACGTTCCGAGATAGGGCGGGTCCATGTAGACGAAGTCCTGCGGCGTCGCGTCGGCGGTCGTTTCGAGCCAGTCACCGACCCGGAACTCTGTCTTGCCGCGCAGCAGCGACGACACCCCAAGGACGGCCTCGCGCATCTTCTCTGGGCGCATCCCAAGACGGCGCTTGTCCACCGACTGCGTGAAGGCACCATGTCGATTGAAGCGGACAGCGTTCTTGACGCATCGGCAGATCAGATAGAGCAGGTCGACCGGGTTCCGGTCCTCGTTGTATCGGTCGCGCACGCGGTTGAAATAGCCGAGGTCGCCTTCCTTCTGTCCCTCCCAGATCGTGCGATAAAGGGCAGCCGTCTCGTCAGGCAGCTCGACAATCGCTCGCTGCAACCGGACGATGGGTTCAAGGCTGTCCGAGATCACGAACCGGTCAGCAAGGCCACGGTGGGCCGCATAGATCGTCATGGCAGCGGAGCCGCAAAACGGCTCGTAGAAGGTCCGGCTGCTCGGGACATACTGTGCGATGACCGGAGCGAGCTTTCGCTTGCTTCCTTGGTACGGGATCGGGTGGGGCAGGTTCTGTTTCATTGTGTCCTTCTTATCTTTATCCACAACATCTCGTAAAGCATTCCTTCGGAATCGAGAGACAATCACCATTCTGCAAATTCCGGTTGAGCATCTCCGGGGACGGGTCCGATAAGCGAGTTATAGCGGAACAAACCGCGAACTAGCAACGGAGACTGACATGACCGACCTCATCAACCTGACCAAAACCGAACTGAACGCCCTGCTCGTCACGCCCCTGAACGCGTCCGCGCTGAAAAAGACCTCGAAGGCCGACCTCGTCGCCATGTTCGACGCGATGTCGACCACCGACGCGCTCGACGCTGATCTGCGCGATGCACGCGCCGACGACACGCCCCCGACCGAACCGACACTCGGCCAAGTCATCGACGGCCTGACCCCACTTGAGAAGGCAGTCGTTGTCGCCCACCTGGACGCCGGTATGGACTGCAACGGCGCGGAGACCCTCGACGCGATGCGGGCCGACAACATGACGTGGTCGGACGTCGCGGAGACATCGAAGCGCACGGGCCTGACCAAGAAGCAGGTCAACGGCGTCCTGTCGTCGCTGTCGACCAAGGGCCTTGTCGTCGTCGACTGCGACCCGGTCAACGGCGAAGGTCCTGTCCAGCAGGTGCTGTCGGACGAGGGGATCGTCGTCGCCTTTGAACTCCTGGCCGATGGCGTCGAGGCGAAGGCAACGATCAAGCCCAAGAAGCCGACGCCTGCGCCCAAGGCAGAGCGCAAGGCGCGTGTCCTCAAGGCGCACGTCTACTGCCAGCCCGTCGCAAAGCCGGAGCAGATCACGTCCCTCAAGGCCGGATCGAAGAAGCACCTGCTCGCCCAGGCCCTGCTCGGCGGCGCGACGATGGACGAGTTGATGGCTGCGACCGGCTGGAAGAAAGACGTCGTGTCGTCGGCCTTCCAATACGACATGAAGAACTCGGGCTTCGGGGTAGAACGTCGCGACGACCAGAAATACTACCTCCTGATGCCGAAGGGCCTCAAAGTGCTGCCCGTCATGGCGCAAGGCCAGACCCGCGCCGACGCCTTGGTCGCGGCCTGCCGCTGACTTCCGACTGATCGGTTGAGCGTCACCCCGAGTGGCGCTCACGCTCGCGAACGGCCCGCCATCGAGCGGGTCGTTTCCGTTTCAAAGGAGCACCACCATGATCACCGTCGAGTATGTCCTGGCCCTAGCCGGAACCCTTGCCCTCGCCATCGCCGTGGGTGATGTCGTGCAGCCCGCCCTGTCGAATTACCGTGCCGCGCTTGAGGCCGAGACAGCGGAGGCGCAGCAGCTCATCTTGGACCTGCAAGCCGCGTGCCCAGCGCCCGTGTCGCCATGATCGGGGTTCTGCTTGTCGTCCTCGGTATCGCCCTCGGCCTGTTTGCCGCCGCGCCAGAGCTGCCGCTCTATGTCCTTGAGGTCGTCTACTTCCATGCCGTCGTCGGGCGCGACTTGATCCAAGGCGTCGAGTTGGCCTCAAGCTGCGCCCGCGTGAGGGCGGGACTATGATCGCCGTCACCCTGACAGGGGATCGAGGGTGCGCCTACGTCACGCCCGCGCACGTCGCGGCTGTGATGCGCAACGAGACGACCAAATCGACCTGCATCCTGCTCGCGACGGGGCATGAGGTCTTCGTCCGGGAAGGCGTCGAGGCTGTCCGGGCGTTGTTGGAAGGCTTCCAACATTCCGGTGCAGATGGCTTCGCGGCTCGACTTATCGACGATGCACGGCCCGACGGGATCGGGTCGCAACCATCAACGGAGTATAGCTCATGAAGCAACTTCTGAAGACCTTCGTCCAGGACGAAAAAGGGTCCGTCGTCCAAACCGTTCTACTCGCAGCCGGCGGCGTCGGCCTCGCCATCGCTGTGTTTGGGTCGGGCTCGCCGCTCGACATTGGCACCAAGGGCGGGGAGCTCGGTGGCCAGTTCATCGCCGATTCCAACACGCTGCTGAACTGAAGGAGGACCTGATCATGAAAACCATCCAGAACCTCCTGCGTGAAGAGAGCGGCGCGACTGCTGTCGAATATGTTGCCATCACGGCGCTAGCGTCCGTCGGCATTCTCGCGTTCTTCGGCGGAATTGAGGGGAGCCTCGTCGGTGACGGGACGAACCCTGGCTCAGGTGTCGCGACGGGTATCGCGGACAAGCTCGACAACATCGCGACTGCGGGCGGCACGGGCGGCGGCACCGGCGACTGATCCGTGCATGGCGACGCGGCGCGTCCCTGGACGCTTACGAGAGAGGGGGCCGCGACCACGTCGCGGCCCCCTGTTCATTTCAACCACCGGAGACCACCATGAACCCTGAAATTCTACTCCTTGCGCCTCTGGGCGTCCTGTCCTGGATAGCCTGGACGGACCTCAACGAGGCGCGCATCTCGAACCAGCAGAACCTTGCGCTGCTCGGTGCCTCGCTCGCGGTCGTCGCAACGTCGGGCACCCCGACCCACTGGATCGCGTTCGGCATCGTCCTCGCGGCCTGTCTCTCCCTCTGGACAATGGCCGATGGCTTTGGGGGCGGCGATGCCAAGATGGTGCCGTCGGTCGCCCTCGCTATCGGGCCCGTGTTTCCGATCTTCCTCGCCGCTATGGCCTTCATCGGCATCCTGCTGAACGTCTACCGCTGGGCCCTGCCGTCGATCACCTGGAGACGCAAGACGGACATGATCCCGCTCGGCGTCGCGGCAGCACCTGCCTACGCGGTCGCGCTGCTGGCTGGAGGTGTGCTGTGAGGTATATCGCCATTTCCGTCTTGTTCGTCGGCCTCGGGCTGGCTGGCTTCGCGGCCATGCAGGCGCAAGCCATGATAACGCGCATCCAGGCCGAGAACACGGTCATCCAGGAAGTGCCGACTGTGCGCGTCGCGACGTTCGCGCAGGACCTGCCTCGCGGGCACCTGATCACTGAGGCGGACCTTGTCGTCGTCGAGTACACGGCATCAAGCGTCCCGCCTTCTGCTGTCCAGGAACTGCCGTCAGGGCAATGGCTCGCGCGCGATGTCGCCTCAGGCCAGCCTGTCCTTGCCCGTGACGTGTCGGTCGAACCTGTCGACCGCAGCGCCCAGTATATCCGCGTCCGTCGGGGTGCAGAAACCTCATGGGCCTGCGTCGCTTTCTGCCCGGATGAACCGTCATGAGCGCGTCTGTCATTCCGATGCCCGCGACGCATGAACCAGGGTGGGTCTACATCCTGGAGAACCCGTCGATCCCAGGGATGGTGAAGGTGGGCAGGACGACACGGTCGCCAGAGCTGCGCGCGCAGGAACTGCATGACACGAGCACGCCGACACCTTTCCGCGTCGCCCATTCGTGGGCGGTGGCCGATGTCGTGACGGCTGAGCGCACAGCGCACGCGGCGCTGGGTCGGTTCCGCGTGTCGTCCGACCGTGAGTGGTTCACGCTGCCCGCATCCCATGCAGCGACCTTGCTCAACAAGAGCCTCGGTGCGCGCGACGCCATGCGCGCGCCCAAACGGCGATTCCACCGCTTGCGCGTCGCGGTGGAGCTTTGGGGCTGGTTCTGCCTCGCCGCCTTCACTTTCGCGCTTATCACCAACGGAGGGACCACCCCATGACATTTCAACCCATCGACCAAGACCGTCTTTTCGCGCAACTCAGCGCGCGCGAGAATCCACCTGATCCGCGCTTGGGCCGCTTGCGCGCGTTGCACGCCCTTGGGCGCACGTTCGAGTTGCAAATCTTCATCGACGCGCAGCCACCCAGAACCGTCTTGTTCACCAAGGCCCCGACCCTGCTCGATGTCGCGGCGGCAATCGGTGACCTGAACCTGGACGACCATGTCGTGTCCCTGCGCATGACGACCCACTCCTTCGCGTCGTCGATCCCGGCCTTCCTGGATCACGCGCGGACGCCCAAGATCCATCAGGTGGTCGAACCGCTCGTCTTGACGTGGGAACAAATGGTGAACGAGGGGGCGCACGATGCCGCATGAGCAAGCAACCTTCCCGCCTTCGCCGTTGGGCCGTGGCCTACCTCAAGTTCTCGCTCGCCATGAACGCGCTCGCCGCTGTGGCGGCGTCACTATACCTCTTCTTCTGGCCGGGATGATCTTCACCTTCACGGCGTGCCTGTGGATGATCCACGATGCAACGGGTTGGGCCCCTATCAAGATCGACGCGCCCGCCGTGACGTTGCAGCCTCGGGAGGTGTGGGCATGACCTTCCAGCACCTTCGCACCTCCTTGCCCGTGCCGTCGCCGATCAAGCGCGGTGACGTGATCCCTCGGGCATGGCTCGCCCTGCCGCGCTCGAAGGCGGAAGCCATCGTCCGCAACCTGCCGTGGTACCTGCCTGACCGGCTCGAATGTTCGCGCGGTCATATCTCGATCTACCGCGTCACGTCGTCAGGCTGTCCCGCGTGCAAGCAGGAGGGCTCATCGAAGCAGTACCGCGAACGTCACCCCGCCACCAATATCGGGGAGTGAGACGGGGCCTGCAATCCCACTCAAGGAGCAGAGCCCCAGAGGGGTCCGGGCGCTGGTGGTCGCCTGGGCCCCTCACTCGTTTAAACGCCCCCGCAGCAGCGCCCGCGTGAGGCGGGGCAAGTGTGCTGCCCCATCACGGTACCCGCGAACCCCCAGACACCGCCTAGCGCCTCAAAAAACGTGGGTCGCTCGTCGTGTTCATCGGGCAACGACGGGCGCAGCCGCAACGAGCGCGACGAGAGCGCGGGTTTCAGTACCAGTTCTTGAGCCGATGGACGCCAACCTGCGACGTTTCCAGGTGCGTGATCTTTAGGTAGGCCAGCGCCAGCGCAATCGCGCGGTCGGCGTGGTGTCCCTTGCCGCCGCCCTGGAGCACAAGGTTCCCGCTCGATGTCGAGGCCAGCTCGAACGAGGCGACCTCATTCAGCAGGTCCTGCTTCTGAGGCAGGTTGTCCGCGATGGTCAGGTTCCCCGTTTCGATCCCAACGGCCATGTTCTCGAGCAGCAGCGACTTCGCGCATGTCACGTCCCGGCCCTTTTTGGACAGGTTCGCGCCCGCCGTCATGACCACGGCCCAGTGTTCGATTCCAGCCTGCGTGAGGACATTCGAGAACGGCTGCCCAAGACCCGATGCGTCGATGGTCAAGTCCCAGTTTGGAATCTGATCCAGGCGACGCGCCAGATAGTCGGCAATGTCGGTGTAGGAGTAGAGCTGCACCGTCTCCTGGAACACGACGGTTGACCGCCGGGGCCCAAGGCGTTGCTCAAAGCCTCGACCTGTGAACTCGGGGTAGGCCTCATCGCGGACGACGACGATAGCGGTCGGGTCGTTGCGCCCAAGGTCGAGACCGATCGAGTGACGGCACCATCCGAAAACTGCTGTCCCTGCTGCTGCGGGGTCCGCGTTCGACGGGAGCGCGATGCGGCCATCCGGGAGGTGTTGGTAGGCCTGCGTCATGTCAGCTCCAAGGCAAGGACGTCTTTGTTGCTCGCCCGCTCCAGGCTGTCCCAGGCGATCAAGGGCGTCCCCGAACCGATGAACTCGCAGAGGTGCTCGCGCCGGAAGGTGGTTTCGGACATCGTGGCCTTGTCGAAGGCGACCTGCGCCGCGCGCCTCGGGATGTCGATGGATCGCGCCGTGATGCGTCGCACTGTCTTCCCAGACACCCAAGTGTCGTAGAAATACCCCTGCCGCAAGTTCGGGGTGGAGAGCAGGAAGATTCGACCCGACTCCTTCCGCATGGGGAAGAAGGCGGTCAGCGCGTCGTCCTGCAAGAAGCAGGCCTCATCTGCCAGGATCGTGTCGGCTGTCATACCGCGCGCCTGGTCAGTCGCAGGCACGACGATGATCCGGCCACCGTGCCGGGGGTGTGCTTCAAGCTCGGTCTGGGTCTGGCGCACGATGGGCGGGCAGAAGGGGTCCGTATTCTTGAACTCAAGGATGCGCCGGAAAAGCTCCGTCGACTGCCGCAGCGACGGCGCGGTCAGGATCACCACCTTGCCCTTGGAGAAATCGTCATAGGCGAGACAGCCGCAGGTCGTCGACTTGCCCGACTGGCGCCCGCACAGCGCCTGCACCATCCGGTCCGCTTCGTTGGCGTTCGGGTCGGTGCGCAGCAGCTCGATCTGCCAAGGGTCGGGCTCCCCGATGGCAAGCCGGAACCGTTCGACCGGGTCGAGGCTGACCGTCAGGCCTTGCAGGAACCCAAGAAGGTGCTTGTCATGGATCATGGCAGCGCCTTCGCGTCGATCACTTGCAGGACGTGCATCTCTTTGAGGAAGTCGGCCTTCGCCTCTGGATGCCGATCCAGGACGTGCAGGATGATCTGGCGCAGTTGGATGAACTGCGGGCTCTCGTTCAGGTTCAGCGATATGTCGATCTTGCGGTTCAGCTTGCCCTGTAGATCGGCCAGCGACATGAGCGCCTGTCGAACCTCTTTCAGGGTGCCGAGCTGGATCATCTTGTCGTCGTCACCGCGTGCCGCCGAGAGCAGCGTCTTCAACTCGTGCAGGACCCACTTCAAGTCCTTCTCCGTGTCTTCGCCCAGGTCGTTGACGAGCGCCGCGTTGCGCGTGGCCTCGGCAATCTTGGAATCGTGCGCCGCCTGGGCAAGGATGCCCAGGCGTTCCTCCTCCGTGACCGTGCGCATGAACCGAGACACCGACGTGTCCGAAACCAGCATCTCCCGCGAGACCTGGAGCATCGACTTCCGACCCAGAACGACGTCGCGGACGATCTCGTCGCGCTTGGCCTTCGGGAGCTGGTCGAGCTTGTGCTGTCTGGGGGAGCGTTGCGCCTTCATGCGTCGGGCACGATCTCAAGATTGACGCCCTGGTCAGCGGCGAGTTTTTTCGCGGCGGCATATGCCTTCACATTGCGCGCATCGGACCGCTTGAGGCGCACGGGTTCACCTTCCTTGCGGAACGTCCCGTCCTTGTTCAGCCGGTCGCGCTGCTGCTGATCGGCAGCGGCCAGCAGCTTGCTCATGGGGTCGTCTTTCGACTTGGACAGCTTCTCCAGGAGTTCATCGTTCTTTTTCACGATGCCCTGGATTTGTTCCTCGACCTGTTTCTGGAGGGCGGGAAGCAGGGCTTCTGCAAGCTTCGGGCCCAAGGCGTCGATCAGGGCTTGGGCTTGGTTGTCGTTCTGTTCGGTCATGGTCGGTGCTCCTTAAATGCGAACGAGGCGGGGCTAGGCCCCACCTCGTTGCATTTCACCACAAGGAGCAGGCCTCACCCACAGAACGACATTCGCGCCCATCAGGCGCACGCTGCAACCGCGAGATCAGGTAGTACCTTGCAAAGCCGATACTCCGGCGCGTCGCGTTCGACGATCCCCTCCGCCATCAGTTCGTTGAGGCGTGCCCGGATCGTGCAAGTATCGGCCTCCCCGTCGATGTCGAACAAGATTTCCCTGATCGAACGGGGCCCCCCTTTCAGAGATTCCAGAATGCGGTCGCGTAGAGTTTCTTTCAGCACAGCGACGCGGCTTCGAGGCGGTGGCGGACGGCGGATCGGCCCCGGTGTCGGCGCAGCGCGTTCGGCGCATAGGTTGCGCCACGCGGCCCGGGTATACTCAACACTCCTCTGCATCACAGACACGGTGTTTCCGCCGAACAGGCGCGCGTGGGCTGTCAGCGTGTCGTCGCCGTCCAGGAAGGCGAGGACCTTTAGGCGCATTTCGCCTGCGTCGATGTCCACAACGTCGCACCACGCCTTCCGTGATGCCGCCCAGGGGCCCGACGTGTCGGTCAGGAAGCGAAGGTTCTCCTTCACGTCCTGCTCCCCTGGCTGGGCGTCGGAGCCCGTGTTCGAGATTGCGGCGAACAGGTCCAGGATGGCCCGGTTCAGGACAGCAGAGGCAAGGCGCTGGGCGGAGGATGAGTGGCGGTCGAAGGTCGGGTCTTCAATCCACATGGTATCAAACTGCTCCTCCGGCAATGACGGTCAGGATGGGGTCGTTGCCGTCGGATTCGATCATCTCCTTCTCGTCGTCCAAGGCGCGATTGACGTCCATCAACTCACCCTTCTTGAGGTTCATCAGCAGGGTGTCGTGAGAGATTGCGCCCGCCTGCCAAGCCTTGATCAGAGCGGTGAGGACCGTAGGGTCCATCTGGCCTGTCACGAAGTCGCGGTGCAGGTAGACCTTCACCTGGTCAGCGGTGCCAGGTTGCGTCCATTCGGCGGCGATGCGCAGCAGCTTCCGCATTGCCGCCTCGACCATGACGACGGACGAGTGGAGCAAGGACAGTTCGGAGCGGTGGCGCAGCTTGGCTGTGTCCGTCGTTTCGTTGCGCCCCTTCCCGTCATAGACCATGCGCGCGCCCAGGGTCGCCATCTGGTTCACCTTGTCGTCCATCGCGGTCTTCTGGGCCGCGATGCCAGCGCCCGTGAACTCAAGCATCCCGCAGGTCGATCCTTCCGGCAGTTGCCAGAGTGCTCCTGCGCCGATGGTCTGCGGCACCTTGTCCGCTGGAATTGACCCCGCCACCCAGGGCGTCGGCTGGGCTGTTAGGTAGAGTGCGTGCTCGTAGTCAGCCGAGTTGCGCCAATGGGCGAGGTTGACGTTGACGAGGTCCAGGAAAGGCGGCTTCTCGATGTCGGCCTTGAGGTTGTAGGGGCTGACGATGCACACCGGAATCTCGAACAGGGGCGACCCGTTCACCGTCGGGATTACATCTTCCCCGACCTGCACTTCCTCAATGGCCGTCGACTGGTCGGCTTTCCGCCTGGCCGTGACGTGCAAGCGGCGCACGGTGTAGGCGGGCTCCAGGGTCAGCAGCAGATGCTGTTCGACCCCCTGATCTTCCAGGTCCGCGTTGTCCTCGTGCAGACGGATCATGGTCAGGGTCTGCTTGCCGTTGACCAGAGTCTCCTGCCAGTCAAGGATGTGCTCCGCGTCGAAGGCAGAAATGAACGGCGCGGACCCTGGGCTGGCTGCTTCTGCCGGGTAGTCGAGGACGAGGGCATAGCGCCCGAGCGACATGACCTCCCGCAACGTGTCTTCGATCAGAACGCCAATCGGGTTTCCCTCGAACGTCGCGGCATCCCGCATCGGTTCAAGGCGCGGGGGCAGTTCCAGGATAGGTTCGTTCCGCGTGGCTGCGCCGACAAGGCCGCGCAACGTGCGCTCGGCAACGGCGTAGAAGGCTGCGCCCTTCAGGTAGTCCTGGTATTGCTGCGCTGACATGCCAGACGGGCGGCGCAGATACAGTTCGCCCGAACCCTTCAGGCAATCCTCGCCTTCGATCACGTCGCGGATCTTGTCATACTCCTGGCGGCGGCGGCCGTAGGAGCGGTGATTGATTCTGGTCATGCTTGCTCCATGATCTCAATGGCGTCCTGCGCGATGATCGACCACGGAAGGTCGAAGTGGGCGTCCTGCCCGACGACGCGAACGCGAACGCCAAAAGTCATCTTGTCTGCCAAGACGCCGTGCAGTTCGCGGCGCGGCTGATGATCCGCGGCCTTGAAGGCTGCGAGGATCAGGGCCTTTGCGTCGTCGGCCTGGATCGGCAGGGGCAGGTTGGTCGCGAAGTGGATGTCCACGCAGTTCAGGGCGCACTTCGTGCCCCTGTCGATGATCGAAAACTTAGGGTTGCTCATGTGAGGCCTCCGAGGATGTGGTCGACCAGGTTTCGGGCTCCAGATGCCCGTCTGGAGGGCGCACAACCTGGCCGATATTCAGTGCGCTAGTGCGAACGTAAGAAGAACACGCGCGACTGTCGCGGACAGAACAAGGTGGAATGGGGTGCGCTGGCGAAAAACCGAGGTCTTCAGCAGCGGGCGCATGAGGCGGGTCAAAGGCCCTGGGCCCTGTCATGGTACCCGCTGACCCAGGATACCGCCTGGCTGGCGAGCTGGCTGCGGCGCTTGGGCGGTTGCGGGTGGTGCGTCGGGTGCGGGGTCAGGGTGGCGGTGGGGAAAACCGTGGAATTGTGATCTTCTATATCGGCCTGGGGCCCGGTCCCGCTGCTGTCAGAAAGGGGGTGTCGGGCGTCGATCCCCTGTCAGTCTTGCAATCGTGCGCGCGTTGCAAGGACCTGCCCATGATTAGGCGTTGCTGATCAATGGGATAGGATACCAGAGCCCATCATTCGGTATGATCTGACCAGGGAAAAGGTGGAGAGGACGGATGTCTTCCACTCGCCAGGCAGGCTGTCGCGACGCGATGACCAAGGCTTTACGCGTGCGCACGCGCGCGATGTTTCACATTCACCTGGGGTTGATCATCCAGCGAGCACGAGCATACCTGGATCACGACGCGCAACGTCTTGGAATCACGCAACAACCACCTTGTTACCTGCATCGCCTTAGTTGATGCGCGCGCCTTGCAACCCATTGAAACACATAGAATACTGCTCCATAGCCCTAATATATCGGTTTGCGGACGCAGGCCCATTTTACCCCACCTAACCATCTATAAAATAACAGAAAACTACCTGCTGCCCTAATTATCTGCGTCCTGCACAAGGGTTTTAGATTCTCGAGCGTCAGACCCTCTTACGCGTATAGCTGCCCGCAGGTGCAACCTCCCGCACCACGAACTTGCCCCCGCGCCATATCACGCAATGCAGCCGCCCCGTCCTATCCGTCTTCTGCGCGGCCTTCTGACATGCGGGACCAGGATCACCTTCGACCACGACCGACGTCGCGCGGAACTGACCGTTGCCCATGACATGATGCAAGCGGCCCGTGTCCCTGATCTTCTGGGCGGCGCTGTCGAACCTCTGCTCCCAGACGGTCCTGTCGTCGACCGGATGCAATCTTGGACGACCAGGACCGCGCCCCTCCTGACACGCGACGCAGGCACGCGTCCGCATCACGCGCGGCGACACATGGCCTTCCTCGCAGCGCTTGCCCGTGAAGTAGAGGCGCTGCTTCAGGTGCTTCGCCCAGCCAGCCGTCGCGGGCAGCTGGGCCCACTCTGGATGCCCTGCCTTCTGCGCTGCCGCCTCTCGCGCCCGTTGTTCCGCAGCCGCCATCTCGGCGTTCAATGCGATCCGCTCTGCTTCATTCACTGGCGATGCTCCCCCAGGAAGGCGATCAGGTCGGCTTTCTGGTACCGGACGATGCGGGAGTTGATCTGGGAATACTTGGGCCCCCAGCCATCCTTGCGCCAACGGTAGAGGGTTTCGGTTGTCACGCCGACGAACTCAGCAGCCTCTCCAGGCGTCATGACTTCGGGCGGGTTCGTGCGCGCAATCAGGCTGCGCAGGTCGTCGATCTGACGACTCAGGTTCTCATAGGACATGTGATGGGCTCCAACGGTTGCAGTGAGGCCCCGTTGCCGAGGCTGATTTCTCTCTGCGTGCTGTCGCGCGCCTCCCTGCCCCCTCGGGGTGCAGTCCAGCCCTGCCGCATCGCGTCACCGTTGATGCTGACGAAGTTAAGTGCCCGTCCGACCAATTTCAACAACATTCGCGGGTGATACCCGACACTTGTGGTCGATGATCGTCGAGATCAGATTGGCGACCTTGCGCTGCCGTTCGACGGGCACCATGCCGTAAAGACCAAGGTTCTTGGTGTCGCCGTCTGTCAGGGCATGGCCGCACAGCCACCGCAACACCATCTCGCGGGTTTCAACATCCTGGGACGCGACATTCCACAGGTGCCGCAACGTTCCCTCGGTCGTCAGCTCCAGGCGATCCAGGGCGTCGAGGGGGCCGCGTGCATCACCGACTATGCGACGGCTTGGAAAGACCCAATCGCAGTCGTCCATCTTGATCTCGTGCAGGCGGCGGAACATGTCGTGGACGCGCGCGGACATCGCGATCAGCCGCTTGCCTTTCACCTTCTTGAGTCCCGTGCTGACCAGCATCGTGCCCGCGTGCATGTCGATGTCTGACCAAAGCAGCCCGCGCACCATGCGGCCCCGCATCCCGGTGTGCCACTTGACCATCCAGGCAAGGCGCTTGTGCTCGTTCTCCACCTGCTCGATCTCGGCCCAGCGGTCGGCCCAGGGGAGGTCATAGTCGACGTCCATCTGACCCATCTGCGGGTTCTTTTCGAGTTTGGGGCGCAGCAGGGCCTTGTTGATCAACCGCTCCGCCCGCGCATAAGTCATGGACAAGACGACGTTGACCTTGTGGGCGGCGAACGGGTGCGCGATGGCGAGTGCATCGAGCAAGGCGTTGACGTCTTGGACGGCGATGTCGGTCACCTTCAGGTCGTGGAAGCGTTCGAGCTTCTGGAACGATGAGCGGTAGCCTTTCTCTGTCTCGTCCGTGATCGGGCCCCCGAAGGCTGCGGCACGATTGCGCCGCTTGTGCATCTCCGCCTCGAACGCGTCGCGCAGCGTCGGGATGCCCGCCTGCTCGACCACCGTCTCGGCCTTCGTGCGAACCTTGCCCTCCTTGATGTCGCGAACGACCAAGCCGACCTGATCCTTCGCCCATGCGCAATGCGTGCCCTTGGGGGCCCACTGGGCAAGTTTGGTCTGGCGGGTCTTCTGGGAGGCTGGGTCCCACTTCACCGCGTACCAAGTCTTGACGCCGCCGGGCGTCACGCAGAGGCGCAGGCCCTTGCACGTCGGGTCCGAGAACCACGTCGTCTTGTCGGCGGAAAGGGTGCGGAGGTTCGTGTCGGTGAACTTGATCTGAGGCATGTCGCGATCCTTGCAATAGCGGTTTCGTTGCAAGGTTCACGATACGTTCTAATGTGGCGAAACCAAACCGAGAATTGGTCAAGTGCCTTATTTCATTGAGGTTTGTTGGTGTAACCCCACCGAGTGTTGGTGGGATTCTGTCATTACGAATGAAGTGCTCTACCAGCCGAGCCATTGGGGCCACGCGATGCCCCGTTTAAACGACGAAGCGCCGACGTGCAACAGCAATTGAACGCCGTCACCGGCTCTGCTACCTCTTTGTCATGGCAGACAATAACCGTGGACGAGACACAGGCAAGCTGCGGTTTACGCCCCTCAGGCGCGTGACCCTGCAACCATGTCCGAAGCGGAGGCCGCAGTGCCATCGGGTTCAAAAGAGATGATATCGAAACCGGCGCCATCGTCCTCCAAGGCGACATGAACGACTTTGTCTGCAAGATCAGGCAATCAGGACCGTCTTGCCCCTCGTCGCATCATCCCAAGCCAGCGCGGCGATTGCCGTTGACTTGTCGATCTGGTGCGAGGCGACGCGGCAGAGCATCGCGTCATGCGGATCGTTCGCGGGGTCATCGGTCAGGCCCCGCCGCCCGCTCCATGAGGTCAAACTTCGTGCGAGCGGGCCGGGCAGATCGTCCGGGGTGTGGAAAGTCTTGATCGTGTGGCCCTCGCGTTCCGTGGCACCTCCGCCACGCGCCCCACAGCCGCCTCGCCCGTGACAGGCCGGAACACCCTTGCCCACCATCCGCCAGACGTCGCCCACTGGAACTGCCCCAACTTCCACGTTAAACGGGGCGCGACGCAGGACAAGGGCACAGGCAGGATGGCACGGCATCTCATCACCTCGGCGATTCCCTATATCAACGGGATCAAGCATCTGGGCAACCTGGTGGGCAGCCAGCTTCCCGCTGATCTCTACGCCCGCTACTGCCGCGCGCGGGGGCATGAGGTGCTGTTTCTCTGCGCCACGGATGAGCATGGCACGCCGGCCGAGCTGGCCGCCGCCAAGGCGGGCAAGCCGGTGGCCGACTATTGCGCCGAAATGCACAGCGTTCAGGCACGGATCGCAGAGGGCTTCCGCCTCAGCTTCGATCATTTCGGGCGCTCCTCCTCGCCGCAAAACCACCGGCTGACCCAACATTTCGCCAAGCGCCTGCATGAGGAGGGCCTCATCCGCGAGGTGTCGGAGACGCAGATGTATTCGCCCACCGACGGGCGCTTTCTGCCCGACCGATACATCGAGGGCACCTGCCCCAATTGCGGGTTCGACTCTGCGCGCGGCGACCAATGCGACAACTGCACCAAGCAGCTCGATCCGGTTGACCTGATCAACCCCCGCTCGGTCATCTCGGGGGCCACCGATCTGGAAATGCGCGAAACCAAGCATCTTTACCTGTGCCAGTCGCAGATGAAGGACGAGCTCGAGGCGTGGATTGATTCCAAGACCGACTGGCCGGTCCTCACCACCTCGATTGCCAGGAAATGGCTCAACGATGGCGACGGGCTTCAGGATCGCGGCATCACCCGCGACCTTGACTGGGGCATCCCGGTCAAGCGCGGCGACGAGGACTGGCCGGGGATGGAGGGCAAGGTGTTCTATGTCTGGTTCGACGCCCCCATCGAATATATCGCCTGTGCGCAGGAATGGGTCGAGGCGGGCAAGGGCGCGGATTGGGAACGCTGGTGGCGCACCGACAAGGGCGCGAATGATGTCCGCTACACGCAATTCATGGGCAAGGACAACGTGCCCTTTCACACGCTCGGCTTTCCCGCCACGATCCTTGGGTCGCGCGAGCCGTGGAAGCTGGTGGATTACATCAAGTCCTTCAATTACCTCAATTATGACGGCGGCCAGTTCAGCACCTCGCGCGGGCGCGGCGTGTTCATGGATCAGGCGCTCGAGATCCTGCCCGCCGATTACTGGCGCTGGTGGCTCCTGAGCCACGCGCCCGAAAGCTCGGATTCCGAGTTCACATGGGAGAATTTCCAGGCATCGGTGAACAAGGACCTCGCCGATGTTCTGGGCAATTTCGTTTCCCGCGTGACCAAGTTCTGCCGCTCGAAATTCGGCGAGGCGGTGCCCGAGGGCGGATCATACGGCCCACAGGAAGAGGCGCTGATCGCCCGCCTGACAACCCGCATCCGCGAATATGAGGCGCATATGGAGGCGATGGAGGTGCGCAAATCCGCCGCCGCCCTGCGCGCCATATGGGTCGAGGGCAACGAATACCTGCAAGAGGCAGCCCCCTGGTCCACATTCAAGACCGATCCCGGACAGGCCGCCATGCAAATCCGCCTCGCGCTCAACCTGATACGGCTTTATGCGGTGCTTTCAGCGCCGTTCATCCCCGACGCCGCCGCGTCGATGCTGGCCGCGATGCACACGCCGGAGGGGGGCTGGCCCGGCGACGCGGCCACGGCGCTGGAGGCGCTCAAACCCGGCCACGCCTTCGAGGTGCCAGAGGTGCTCTTTGCCAAGATCACCGACGAGCAGCGCGAGGATTGGGAGGTGCGGTTCGCGGGCGTGAGGGGGTGAGGCCGCACGACGGGGCGACCGGGCGACGGCGGTAGCAGCGCGCCGGAATTCCCCTCTCCACGTTCGGGATCATGGCTCTGTTGGCCTTGCGCGCGCTCTCCCAACCGTCTAGGCCGCGCGACGCATTGCACGAGATAAGCGGGAAGTTCAATCGCCTGCACGCTCTTGGGTCCGCCCGGGAAAGGCGAATGAGGCCAGCGCGCTGGATCGGGGCTTGTGGAACTGGCAGGGCCATAGTGGGGCCAAGACAGAGAGAAGTGGCGCGCCAAGGCGCGCCTCGATTCCGCGCAAGGGGACCTTGCCGTCAACGTCCCCTCAACGCCAAAACCGCCCCCCCCCTCGCACAGCGCCTCGCCCCGGAGGCGACCTAGCGCCTGTCGCGGCTGCGTCCGGTGAGCCGTCCGATCAGGAACGAGGTGCGCGGCGACCAGACATAGGCGGTGCGGGTTTCGGCGCCGGGTCGCTTCCACATCCGCCAGAATCCGAACACCACCAGCGCCCCGTGGCCCATGGCGATCATGTAGAACATGGCAGGCGGGCCGTAGGCCTCTATCAGCGTCGAGGCCATGAGCGGCGCGGCGATGGCCCCCACGGCAAAGAAGAACATGAGCGCGGCCGAAAGCTCCACCCGCTCGGAGGCGTCGGCGAAATCATGGGCATGGGCCGCAGAGATCGAATAGATCGGAAACGTTGTCATGCCGAAGAAGAAGGCCGTGGCCAGAATGCCGGGGGTGCCCAGCCCCTCGATGGTCGCGGTCGTGAGGCACGACAGGATCGCCGCGAGCGAGAGGCCGATGAGCACCCGGCGGCGGTCATGGCGATCCGCCAGCCAGCCCACCGGATATTGCGCCACCGCGCCCCCCAGCACGAAGATGGCCAGAAACCCCGCGATCTGGTCGATGGCAAGGCCGACCTGCTGGCCATAGAGCGGCCCGACCATGCGGAAGGACGCACTCGACAGTGCCGCCACCAGCACCCCCGCCGTGGCGAGCGGCGAGCAGGCGACAAGCAGCATCGGGCGCAGGCGCGGGGCCTCGGGCGTCTCTGGCTCGCGCAGGCGCGACAGGGTGAGCGGCAAAAGCGCCGCGCAACACAGCATGGCCAGCAGGTTGTAGGAGACATAGGCGGCCGGCGTCAGCACCGAGATGATCAGTTGCGCCGCCAGAGACGCCCCCATATCCACCACCCGGTAGACCCCCATGGTGCGCCCGCGCGTCTCGTTGGTGACCTTGGCCTGCAACCAGGCCTCGATCACCGTGTAGCACCCCGCCACGCACAGCCCCGACGCCACCCGCATCAGCGCCCAGGCATAGGGGTTCGTCACCATCATATGCGCCAGAAGGCCGATGGCACCCGCAGCGGTGAAGGCGGCGAAGGCGCGTGAGTGCCCGATCGAGCCCATGAGGCGCGGCGCGAACCAGCACCCGATGAAGAAGCCCACGAAATGGGCCGATCCAAGCAGGCCGATCTCGGTGGTGGTAAAGCCCAGAACGATCCCCGAGAGCGCATCGAGCGGCCCGACGCCGCCGGTCGAGAGTTGCAGGAGCACGACCGACAGGAAAAGCGCGGTGAAGGAGATGAGAAGGCGCATGGTAGGCCCAGCATCGCAGGACCGGGCGCGGCGAACCATACGTTTTCGACATGATCGCGTCGGATTCGGCAAAGGGCCGGGATTGCCGGGCGGGGTGGGGGCACCCTCGCCCCCGTGCGCCCGGTCATCCCCGGGCAGGCGGGGATCTCCTGCCGGCAGGAGACCCTCGGGTCAGGCCCAAGGGTGACGGGCGACGGCAAAGGCTGATGTCGGCGCGTGGCGCGCTCAGAGCATGGCCTTGACCTTGGCGGCCACCGCTTCGGCCGTGATGCCGAATTTCTCGTAGAGCACTTCGGCCGGGGCGGAGGCGCCAAAATCGTGCATTCCCACGAAATCGCCCTTCTCGCGGCGGCCGCGCTCGCCATAAAGCCAGCGGTCCCAGCCAAAGCGGATACCCGCCTCGATGGCCACGCGCACCGGGCCCGCAGGCAGGACGCGGCGGCGATAGCTGTCATCCTGCTCCTCGAAAAGCTCCCAGCAGGGCATGGAGACGACGCGCGTGCCGATGCCCTCGGCCTGCAACAGATCGCGCGCCGTCATGGCAATCTCGACCTCCGAGCCGGTGGCCATGAGGATCGCCTGACGCTTGCCTTCCGCATCGGCCAGAACATAGGCCCCTTGCGCGGTGAGGTTCTTCGCCTTGTGCTCGCGCCGCAGCGTCGGCAGGTTCTGGCGCGTGAGCGACAGGACCGACGGCGTTTCCCTCGTGCTGAACGCCAGTTCCCACGCCTCGGCGGTCTCGACCGTGTCGCAGGGGCGGAACACCCATGTGTTGGGCGTGGCGCGGCTGATCGCCAGATGCTCGACCGGCTGGTGGGTCGGGCCATCCTCGCCCAGACCGATGCTGTCATGGGTCATGACAAAAACGGTGGGGATTTTCATCAGCGCGGCCAGACGCATCGCGGGGCGGGCATAATCGGTAAAGCACATGAAGGTGCCGCCATAGGGGCGGATGCCGCCGTGCAGCGCCATGCCGTTCATCGCCGCCGCCATGCCATGTTCGCGGATGCCCCAATGGATATAGCGGCCCTTGCGGTTATCCACGTCAAAGACGCTCATATCGCCCGAGCGGGTGTTGTTGGAACCCGACAGATCCGCCGAGCCGCCAATGGTCTCGGGCAGGATCGGGTTCACGATCTCGAGCACCATCTCGCTCGATTTGCGGGTGGCAACCTTGGGGGCCTCCTCGCTGATCTGCTTCTTGAGCGCCTTGATCCGGGCCGAGAGCTTGGCCGGCACCTCGCGGGCGAAGATGCGCGCGATTTCGGCCTTCTTGGGCGAGGCGGCAAGCCGTGCCTGCCAGTCGGCATGGGCCGCGGCCCCGCGACGGCCGATGGCCTCCCATGCCGATTTCACCTCTGTGGGGATCTCGAAGGGGCCATGGGGCCAGCCATAGGCATCCTTGGCCGCCTGAAGCTGTGCGGCATCGGTCAGCGCGCCATGGCCCTTGGAGGTGTCCTGCGCCGCGTGGCCAAGCGCGATATGGGTCTTGCAGGCGATCATCGTGGGCAGATCGCTCTTTTTGGCGGCTGTCAGGGCGGCGTCGATGGCAACCGGATCGTGCCCGTCGATCTCGATCACCTCCCATCCGCTCGCGCGGAAACGCGCGACCTGGTCGGTGCGGTCCGCCAGATCAACGGTGCCGTCGATGGTGATGTTGTTGTTGTCCCAAAGGACAATCAGGCGCGACAACTGGTGCCGCCCGGCAAGGCCGATCGCCTCCTGGCTGACACCCTCCATCAGGCAGCCGTCGCCGGCGATCACGTAAGTATGGTGATCCATCAGTTTCGCGCCGAAGCGCGCGCGCAAGGATTCCTCGGCCATGGCAAAGCCGACGGCGTTGGAGATGCCCTGACCGAGCGGGCCGGTGGTGGTCTCGATGCCCTTGGCATGGCCGTATTCCGGGTGGCCCGCCGTCCGGGCACCCCATTGGCGGAAATTGCGGATTTCCTCAATCGTCATGTCGGCATAGCCGGTCAGATGCAAGAGCGAGTAAAGCAGCATCGAACCATGGCCCGCCGACAGGATGAACCGGTCACGATCCGGCCAGTCGGGGTTGGCCGCGTCGAATTTCAGGTGCTTCTCGTAGAGCACGGTGGCGGCGTCGGCCATGCCCATGGGCATGCCGGAATGGCCGGAATTGGCGGCGGCGACCGCGTCGAGCGTGAGCGCGCGGATGGCGGTGGCCTTCATCCAGTGATCGGGGTGCGCTTGGCGCAGGGCGGCGATGTCCAAGGGGAGCGTCCTTTGAGTGTGGCTGCGATTGCCCCGCTCAATATCAGCCCGACCGGGAAGATCAAGCGCGGGCCCCCCGATGGGGGGCGCATTCGGCGTGTTTACGGGCTAGACTTGCACAAAATCGGGCTGCCTGTTGATTCGTCGCAGCTTTGGTTTCAAAAAAACAAGGCAGGAAAGCGAGGGATCGGGAAGATGAGCCAGATCGACGACTTGCAGGCGCGCATCATGGAGGCGCTCGACCGTATCGGGCGCGGGGTCGAGGCGCGCGCGGCAATGGACGACACAGAGCAGGGCGGCGCGCCAGAGGCTGCGCTGTCGGAGGCCGAAACCCGCGCAAGCGCCGCCGAGGACGCGAAATCCGAGGCTGTGGCCCGCGCCGAGGCGGCGGAGCAGGCAAAAGCGGATGCGCTCGCCCGCGCGGACGCCGCCGAGAGCGCGCTTGCCGAGGCCGTTTCCCGCGCCGAGGCGGCTGAGGGTGCGAAGGCCGAGGCCGAGGCCCGCGCAGCGGCGTCCGAGGCGGCGCGCAGAGAGGCAGAGGCCCTTGTGACGGCGGCTGAAGAGGCCAGGACCGAGGCTGAAGCGCGCGCAGATGCGGCAGAGGCGGCAGAGGCGGCGAGGGCCGCCGCCGCGCGCGAGGGCGGCGTCGATGTCGCGGCGCTGCAAGAGGCGCTCGAGGAGGAAAAGCTCGCCAATGCGCAGCTTGAAGAGCGGGTGAAAGTGCTCCACGCGCGGCTGGCCGAGACAGAGACCGTTACGACAGGTGAGGGCGACGCGCAGAGCGAGGCGTTACGCAAGCTCGACGCCGATCTGCAATCGCTGCGCAAGGCCAATGACCAGTTGCGCGAGAGCAACGCGGCCCTGCGCGCGGCCCACGAGGCGGGCGTGGCCGAGCCGCACCTGATCAACAAGGCGATGATGGCCGAGCTAGAGGCGCTGCGCGCGGTGCGCGCGGCGGACCGGGACGAGGTGGCGCTTGTGCTCTCGGAGATCGACCGCGCCGTGGCCGGTGCCGAGGCCGATGACCAGACGGAGGACGCATGATGGCCGAAGTGACGATTGAAATCGGCGGGCGCGCCTTCGAGGTGGCCTGTCAGGCGGGCGAAGAGCCGTATCTGCTGAGTGCGGCGAAGATGCTCGACGAGGAGGCGTCTGTTCTGGCCGCGCAGATCGGGCGCATCCCCGAGGCGCGGATGCTGCTGATGGCGGGGCTGATGCTGGCCGACAAGACCGCCAATCTTCAGGACCGGCTTGCGCAGGCCGAGGCGGAGTTGGCCGGACTTCGCGGCGCGCCCGCGCCCGAGGCCGAGCGGGTGGAGGTGCCGGTGGTGCCCGCCGCCGTCGTGGACACGCTGGCCGAGATCGCCGCCCGCGCCGAGGCTCTGGCCGACACGCTCGATCCGGCAGAGGCGCGCTAGGCCGTGCTGCGCCTCGCCGCGCTTGTCGTTCTGGCGCTTTCGGTGGCGCTTGTCGCGTTCATCCGGCTGGCGCCCTCGGACCCGGCGCGCTGGCACCAGATGCCCGGCACGATCACCAGCCGCGATCTGGAAGGGGGCGCGATGCGCCGGGTGGCGGGCGATCTGGCCGCGCTCGATGCGATTGCCCGCGCCACGCCGCGCACACGGGTTCTGGCGGGCTCGGTTGCCGAGGGGATGATCACCTATGTGACGCGCTCGCGCCTCATGGGTTTTCCCGATTACACGACGGTGAGGCAATCCGGCGAGATGCTGGAGATTTTCGCGCGGCTGCGGTTCGGGCGCTCAGATCTGGGCGTGAACGCCGCCCGTATCGACGGCTGGCTGGGGCGTCTCGCCGAGGCCCGATGACAGGCAGCCATCGCTGACCTTGCGCCATATGGGCACGTTGAGCGACATGCCGCACTTGGCCATGAACATCCGGCCATCGACGCGCAGGCAGATCATCTCGCCCATCTCGACCCGCGCGCCCTGGGTGTCGGTGCAATAGCATTCCACCGTCTTGCCGCCGATGGTGGCATCGGGAAGCGCGGGCGTGGCCGCGAGCAGCAGAAGGGGCAAAAGCACTTTCATGCGGCAAGTATAGCAGCGAATGTGGCCTTGACCAAGTCACGATGATGGGACAGAGGATCGCCCCCATGGTGCCCCTGGACAGATTGCAGCAGATCGCCGAACGCTTCGAGTATCTCGAGGCGCAGATGACGGCGGGCGGGGGCGACATCGCGCGTCTGGGGCGCGAATATGCCGAATTGCGCCCCGTGGTCGCGGAAATCCGCGCCTACCGGCAGGCATTGCGCGATCTGGACGCGGCGCGGGCGTTGCTCGATGATCCCGAGATGCGCGAACTGGCCGTGGGCGAGGTGGCCGACATCGAGGCGCGTCTGCCCGGGATGGAGCGCGCGCTTCACCTCGCGCTTTTGCCGCGTGACGTTGCCGATGCCCGGCCCGCCATCCTCGAGATCCGGCCCGGCACGGGGGGCGAGGAGGCGGCGCTTTTCGCCGCGGACCTCATGCGCATGTATCAGCGCCACGCCGAGGCGCATGGCTGGGCCTTCGAGGTGATCGAGGAGCAGACAAGCGAACTGGGCGGCATCCGCGAGTTGGTGGCGCGGGTGCGCGGCGAGGGGGTCTTTGCGCGGCTCAAGTTCGAATCGGGCGTCCACCGGGTGCAGCGCGTCCCCGAGACCGAATCGGGCGGGCGCATCCATACCTCTGCCGCCACCGTGGCGGTTCTGCCCGAGGCGGAGGCGGTCGATATCCGCATTGATCCGAACGATCTGCGCATCGATACGATGCGATCCTCGGGCGCGGGCGGGCAGCATGTCAACACCACCGATTCGGCCGTGCGGATCACCCATATCCCCACCGGCCTTGTGGTCACGAGCAGCCAGAAATCCCAACACCGCAACCGCGACATCGCCATGGAGGTGTTGCGCGCGCGGCTTTTCGACATGGAGCGGCAGAAGGCGCATGGCGACCGCGCGGCGGAGCGCGCGGCGCAGGTGGGATCCGGCGACCGGTCCGAGCGCATCCGCACCTATAATTTCCCGCAAGGGCGGGTGACGGATCACCGGATCGGCCTCACGCTCTACAAGCTCGATCAGGTGATGCAGGGCGATCTGGACGAGCTGACCGAGGCGTTGACGGCGGATGCGCAGGCGCGGCTTCTGGCCGAGATGACATGACCGGGGCCGAGGCGCTCCGCGCGGCCGTGCGCAGGCTGGAGGCCGCGGGAATCGATGGCGCGGGGGGGGATGCGCGCGCGCTTCTGGCCGAGGCGATGGGGGTGGCGCGCGACCGGCTCACGCTGCATCTCGGCGATGAGATGGGGGGCGGGGCCACGGCGCGGTTCGAGGCGATGCTGGCGCGGCGCGCGGGCCGGGAGCCGGTGGCGCGGATCCTCGGGCGGCGGCTCTTCTGGGGCCGGGAGTTTACCGTCACGCCCGATGTGCTCGACCCGCGCCCCGAGACCGAATGCCTGATCGCGGCGGCGCTGGAGGGAGCCGCGCCCGCGCGGCTGATTGATCTGGGCACGGGAACGGGCTGCATCGCGGTGACGCTGCTGGCCGAGTGGCCCGGCGCGCAGGGCGTGGCGAGCGATCTGTCACCCGCCGCGCTCGCCGTTGCGCGGGCCAATGCGGCGCGGCACGGGGTGGCGGCGCGGCTCGATCTGGTGGAAAGCGACTGGTTCGCCGGAATCGACGGGCGGTTCGATCTGGTCGTGTCCAACCCGCCCTATATCTCCGAGGCCGAGATGGCGGGGCTGGCCCCCGAGGTGCGCGGCCACGATCCCCACATGTCGCTTGGCGATGGCGGTGATGGCCTCTCGGCCTATCGGGCGCTGGCGGATGGCGCACGCGCGCATCTGGTGCCGGGGGGGCGGATCCTTGTGGAAATCGGCTGGCGACAGGGCGCGGCGGTGGCCGGGATTTTCGCCGCTGCGGGGCTGACAGGCATCCGCGTGATGCCCGATCTCGACGGGCGGGACCGGGTGGTGGGCGCTCACCTGCCCGACAAAACCGCGTGAGAGTGGCGAAAAACCGCGCTGCGCGCCGGGAGTCGCGCGCTTTTCGCTTGTCAGGGGGCGGACCGCGTGGTTAGTGGGGACATCGCGCAGGCGGAGGCCCTGACCGGCATCCCGCGCGAGGATCAAGCCAAGACATGTCCGACCCGGCATATTTTCGCGCAACCGCGCATCGCCCGGATCAAGCGGCACTCAGACCACAAGGCTGGACTACATACATATGAGACCAACGAAGTCACGTTCGCGCAACAAGTCGAACAACCGCAACCGCACCGTCGGCAATGTCATCAACCGGGTGTTCGACAGTTCCGGCCCCGAGGGCAAGGTGCGCGGCACGCCGCAGCAGATCATCGACAAGTTCAACCAGCTTGCCCGGGACGCACAGCTTTCCGGCGACCGCGTGGCGACCGAGAACTTCCAGCAGCACGCCGAGCATTATCAGCGGATGCTGAACGAGGCGGCGCGCGAGCAGGAAGCGCGGCGCGAGGAGCACGAGCGCCAGAACCGCGACCGCCAGAATGACCGGGACCGGGGCCAGAGCGGCAATGGCGGGCAGGGCGGCAATGGCGGGCAGGGCGGCCAGGCTGGCCATGGCGGGCAGGGCGAACGCCCGGACCCCGCACAGGCCCCGCAGCCCGATATTTTCGCGCCTGTGACCGGCGAGGAGAGCGGCCTTGTCGAGACGCCCGAGAGCCGCAACGAGACGCGACCCGCCGAGGCGCCGGAGGCATCGCCGGTGAAAAAAACCACGCGCCGACCACGCACCCGCAAGCCCAAGCCGGAAAACGGCAACGGCAATGACGGTGGCAATCAAGGTGGCAATGACGGCGGACCGGAGCAGTCTTCCGGTCCGGCGGAAGCGGCCGAGTAACCGGTTCGCGCGGCTGATCGCAGATGACCGACCCGCAGCCTCGCCAGCCCGTCTTTGTGCTTGTGCGCCCGCAGATGGGCGAGAATATCGGTGCCGCCGCGCGGGCAATGTGGAATTTCGGCCTTGACCGGATGCGCCTTGTGGCACCCCGCGACGGCTGGCCCAATCCGGCAGCGGGTGCCATGGCCAGCGGGGCGGGGCGGCTGCTGGATGAGGCCGGTCTCTTTGGTGATCTGGGCGATGCGGTTGCCGATTGCTCTTACGTGATGGCCACGACCGCGCGCACACGCGGCCTGACCAAGCCTGTCTTTTCCCCCGAACACGCCATGGCCGAGGCCGCCCGCCGTATAGCGGAGGGCGAGCGGGTGGCGGTGCTTTTCGGGCCAGAGCGCGCGGGGCTGGAAAACGAGGATGTGGCGCGCGCCAACGTGCTCATCTCCGTGCCGGTCAATCCCGACTTTCCCAGCCTCAACCTTGCGCAATGCGTGCTGCTCTGCGGCTATGACTGGCGGCGCGTCACCACCGAGGTTGTGGCCGCGCGCGTGGACATGGCCGGTGCCGACTGGGCCGATCTGACCGAAATTGACCGGCTGGCCGCACATTACGAGGAGCGGCTTGACGCGGCGGGGTTCTTTTTCCCCGAGAACAAGGCGGCGCGGATGAAACTGAACCTGCGCAATCTCTGGAGCCGGATGCCTCTGACGCGCGCCGATGTGCGGATCCTGCACGGCATCATGCGGCAGATGGTCCGGTGGGCCGGGCGTGGTTGAAGGCGTGGGGCGCGCGGCCTAATCTCTGGCGCGATCAGGAACGAGGCGGAACATGGCCAAAAAACGCAGCATTTTCGAGGAGGTGGGCGAGGCGCGCGCCCCCGGGCCCGTGCCGCAAGGCGGGCTCATCGACACAGGGCGTCGCGGCGCGCGGCGGGGTATCCGGCTCTGGCTCATGGGGCTCTTCGCCTTGGTGGTGGTGATGATCGCGGTCGGGGGGCTGACGCGGCTGACCGATAGCGGTCTCTCGATCACCGAATGGCGGCCCGTCACGGGCGCGCTGCCGCCCATGTCCGAGGCGCACTGGCAGGTGGAATTCGACAAGTATCGCGCCATTCCGCAATATGAATTGCTCAACAAGGGCATGACCCTGGCGGAATTCAAATTCATCTACTGGTGGGAATGGGGCCACCGGCAACTGGGCCGCGTGATCGGCCTTGTCTGGGCAATCGGCTTTTTCGGCTTCCTCGTCGCGTGGCAGATTCCGCGCGGCTGGACCGGGCGGCTCTTGCTTCTGGGGGCGCTTGGCGGCGCGCAGGGGGCAATCGGCTGGTGGATGGTGTCCTCGGGGTTGCAGGGCGAGATGATCGCGGTGGCCTCCTACCGGCTGGCCACGCATCTGGGGCTTGCCTTTGTGATCCTCGGCCTTATCGCCTGGTATGTCTTTTCGCTTGGCCGCGAGGAGCGCGAATTGATGCAGGCGCGGCGCGGGCGCGAGGACCGGCTGTTCCGTCTCTCCACCGGGTTCATGCATTTCGCCTTGTTGCAGATCCTCATCGGCGCGTTGGTGGCCGGGATCGACGCAGGCCGCACCTATACCGACTGGCCGCTGATGGCCGGGGGCTTTTTGCCACCCGACATGATGGAATTGAAGCCCTGGTGGCGCAACCTCTTCGAGAACCCCGGCACGGTGCAGTTCATTCACCGGATGAGCGGCTATCTGCTCCTGGCTTTCGGGATCGTGGTCTGGCTGCGGGGACGGCGCAGCGCGCATGGCACCACGCGCGGGGCATTCAATGCCGTCTTTGCCGTTCTGCTGTTGCAAATGCTGCTGGGAATCATGACGGTGCTTTACATTGCGCCCTGGCAACTGGCGATCACGCATCAATTCGTGGCGGTCGTGCTTTGGGTGCTTGTCCTGCGCGCGCGATTCCTGAGCCTTTATCCGCGCGCGCAATCCATCCGGGGGGGATGACATGGCGGCCCATGACGATCTGATGGCGCGCGAGCGCGAAAGTGCCGCTCTGGCGCAGGTGGCGGGGCGTCTTGGCTGGGACCAGGAGACGATGATGCCGCGCGGCGCGGCCGAGCAGCGCTCCGAGGAGATGGGTGCCATGCAGGCGGTGCTGCACGAGCGGCGCACCGATCCCGCGCGCGGGCACCTGCTGGCCGAAGCCGAGGAGGAGGTCGACCCCGAGGACACGCAGAGCATGGCCGAATTGCGCCTCATCCGCCGCGATTTTGAGCGGGCCACACGCGTGCCCGCGCGCCTTGCGGTGGCGCTGGCGCGGCTGACAAGCCGGGCGCAGGGCATATGGGCCGAGGCGCGTGCCGCCGACGATTTCGCGGCTTTCGCGCCCACGCTGGCCGAGGTGCTGGCGCTGAAACGCGAGGAGGCGGCGGCGGTCGCGGATGGCGCTGATGCCTATGATGCCCTTCTGGACGAATACGAGCCGGGGATGACGGCGGCGGCGCTGGAACGGCTCTTTGCCGCGATGCGCCCGCGTCTGGTGGCCCTGCGCGGTGCGGCGCTTGATGCGCCCTGGCCTGCGGTCAACGGGCATTTCGCGCATGAGGCGCAGATGCGGCTAGCGCGCGAGGTGGCGCGGCGGTTCGGCTATGACTTCACGCGCGGGCGGCTTGATCTGGCGGTGCATCCGTTCAGTTCCGGCTCGGGCGACGATGTGCGCATCACCACGCGGGTGAGCGAGCGCGATCCCTTCAACTGTCTCTATTCGACGATCCACGAGACCGGCCATGCCTGCTACGAACAGGGGATCGACCCCGACTACCGGTTGACGCCGCTGGGGCAGGGGGTGTCGATGGGGGTGCATGAAAGCCAGAGCCGTATCTACGAGAATCAGTTGGGCCGCAGCCGGGCGTTCTGCGGCTGGCTTTTCGGGCGGATGGTCGATGCCTTCGGCGATTTCGGCATTGCGGACGAGGACGCCTTCTATCGCGCGGTCAATGGCGTCCATCCGGGCCATATCCGCACCGAGGCCGACGAGGTGCAATACAACCTGCATATCATGCTGCGCTTTGATCTGGAGCGTGCGCTCATTTCCGGCGACCTGGCGGTGCGTGATCTGGAGGCGGCGTGGAACGACCGTTTCGCCGCGGATTTCGGCCGCCGGGTCGCGCGCGCCTCGGAGGGGGTGTTGCAGGATGTGCATTGGTCGCTCGGCCTCTATGGATATTTCCCGACCTATAGCCTTGGCAATGTCTATGCCGGCTGCCTGCACACCGCGCTGCGCGCCGATCTGCCCGATCTTGATGCGCATCTCGCCGCTGGAGAACCGGGTGTGGCGGGCGAATGGCTGCGCGAGCGGGTGCAGCGGCATGGCGGGGTCTACCTGCCCGCCGATCTCATTGCCGAGGCGAGCGGCGCGCCGGTCAGCGCGGAGCCGCTGCTCGATTACCTGGAAGAAAAATTCGGCGCGCTGATCGGCTGAGACGGGGGAGGCCCGGCGTGGGCGCGTCAGGCGCGCCCCGCCTCCGACGACAGCATCAGCGCCGAGACACCCAGCCGCGCCAGCGCCGCCTCCCATTTTCCCGCATCCGGCGTGGCAAAGACCAGATCGCTGTCCGCCTCGCAGGTGAGCCAGCCGTTTTGTGCCAGTTCCTGCTCCAGCTGCCCCGGCCCCCAGCCGGCATAGCCAAGCGCGAGAATCGCGCGCTCCGGTCCGTGCCCTGCGGCCAGATCCTCCAGAATGTCGAGCGTGGCGGTCATGCCGAAACCGCGATCCACAGTCAGCGTTGCCAGGTTCGAGCGGTAGCCGTCATCATGCAGCACGAAGCCGCGCCCATGCTCGACAGGGCCACCGAAATGCACCGGCAGGTTGCGCATCGCGTCGCCGGGGGTGATCGAGAGATGGTCGAGCAGGTCCGCCATCCGCAAATCCTCGGTCGGCTTGTTGATGATCAGCCCCATCGCCCCCTCGGGGGAATGCGCGCAGAGATAGACCACCGAAAGCGCAAAACGCGGATCGCCCATCCCCGGCATGGCGATGAGACATTTGCCGGTAAGATCGACCGGCGCGGTGTCTTGATCGGTGTCGCTCATGACCCGAGAATGGGGGGCCGCCTTGGCCGGCGCAAGCGGCGTGTTGACGCTTTGGCAAGAATTCTCGCTCGAATGTGAGTTGGCTTTGCGGGCGAATTGCCCCATTTGACAGTCATGATTAGAACCGCGCTCATCTCGCTTGTCCTCGCGGCGCTTGCGCTGACCGGCCCACTGGCTGCGCGCTCGCCTGACGACATGGTGCGCGTCACCGTGCTTCCGGGGTGGCGCGATGCCGATGGAACGCAGGTGGCTGCTTTGCGGTTCGAGTTGGCCCCTGGCTGGAAAACCTACTGGCGCGCGCCGGGTGAGGCGGGGATTCCGCCGCGCTTCGACTGGCGCGGCTCGCGCAATCTGGGTGCGGTGGAAATCCTGTGGCCGACGCCGCAACAGACCACCACCAACGGGATGCGCACAATCGGGTATGTGCATGACCTTATCCTGCCTGTGCGCCTGACACCCACGCGCGCCGGACAGCCCATCACCCTCTCTGCCGATGTCGAAATCGGGATCTGCAACGATATCTGCGTGCCGGTGGATGCCCGGGTGCATCTTGAACTGCCGCTTGACGCGGGCCCGCGCGATCCGCGCATTGCCGCGGCGCTTGCCGCGCGCCCCTACACGGCCGCCGAGGCCGGCGTGGGCCGCGTCACCTGTGCCGTCTCCCCGATCGAGGGCGGACTTCGCGTCGTGGCCGAAATCGACATGAAACAGATGGGCGCGGCCGAGATGGTCGTGCTTGAGACCAGCAATCCGGACCTATGGGTGGCGCAGTCCGAAAGCGCGCGCACAGGTTCCCGCCTGCGCGCAGAAACCGAGGTCTATCACGCCGACGGGCTTGGCTTTCTGCTTGATCGCAGCGGACTGCGCCTGACCGTGCTCAGCACCGGCGACGCGGTCGATATCCGGGGCTGCGCGGGAAACTGAGGCTCAGAACTTGGGCCGCGCGGGCCGGGTATCGGGCAGCGAGATATTGGCCACCTGTTCGGAAATCGGATCGTTCACCAAGGGATGCGCGTGTGCCCGAAACTCGTCGGGATCGCGCATTCTTTGCCAGCGCCCCCCGGCATAGACCTCCAGCCCGGAATACGCGGCCTTGTAGCCCATCTTGTCGCTGCCCGGCACCCAATAGCCGAGATACACATAGGGAAGCCCGTTTTCGCGGGCGATTTCGATATGATCGAGGATCACATAGGTGCCAAGCGATGCCTTGGGCCGGTCCGGCTCGAAGAACGAATAGACCATGCTCACCCCGTCATCGAGAATGTCGGTGAGGCAGGTCGCCACCAGCGAACCGTCGGGATCGGCATATTCCACCACCCGCGTGCGCACCGGCGTTTCCTCGATCATCGCGGCGAATTCGAACGTGTCCATATCCGCCATGCCGCCGGTCGCATGGCGGCTCTCGAGATAACGCCGGAACAGGGTATATTGCTCTTCGGTGGCCCAGGGCGAGGTGGCGCGCCGGATCAGCCCGGCATTGCGACGGATCGTGCGGCTCTGGCTCTTGGTGGGTGTGAAGGCCGCCACGTTGATCCGCGCCGAGAGGCAGGCCGCGCAATCGGTGCAGGAGGGCCGGTAAAGCACGTTTTGCGACCGCCGGAACCCCTGTTTCGACAACCCGTCATTGAGCCGTTTCGCACCTTCGCCCTGAAGTGCCGTAAACAGCTTTCGCTCCATCCGCCCCGGCAGATAGGGGCAGGGTTGCGGGGCCGTCACATAGAATTGCGGCGCGATCGGCAGCGTGTGGCGCATGAAGTATCCCAAGGTATCCCGGCAGACTCAACGGGACGATAACAACACATTCCCGTGTCGCCAAGAGCCTTGTCACGCCCCTGTCACATCGCCGCACGACGGTTCACCGCGACCGTGCCGAGCACCAGATCGCTCAGCCCCTGACGGCGTGGCTGTGTCAGCATCAGCACGATGGAGATGACCTGCAACACCGGAAGACCAAGGGAAATCGCCAGCCCGAGCGTATGCGCAAAGGCAAGCCCGGTATCGAAGCGGCCCCCGTCGCGCGCACGGAACTCGATCGCCACGAGCTGCATCCCCCACGTGGCCGAGCCGCGCGCGATGGTCACGACCCGGTAAGCGAACCCCACCACGGCCATCAGAACGGGGAAGAAAAAGAGGCCCGTAAAGGCCGTGAACGGCACGATCAGCAGGCTCAGCCCAAGGATCACCACCGTGTCCGCGACAAAGGCCACGAGCCGCTTGGCCGGCACATCGGCGTAGAACTCGGGCTGCGTCTCGGGGTCGGGCAGGTGAAAGATGTCTTGCATGGTCATGAGCCTTAGCTTGGGGGCGCGGTGGCGATTTGCAAGAGGGCCTTGCCGAAATCCTAGCGTTCCAGCACCAGCTTCCCGCCGGTGATCTCGACCCTTGAGAAGCGTTGCAGATATTCCATGCCCAGCAATGATCCGGCCATGTCGCCGCCGTTGACGACCGCGCGCACATCGCCGTCGCGGATCGCCCCCACCTCGACGCGGTCAAGGCGCACCGGTGCCGTGCGCACCTCGCCATTGGCGGTGAAGGCGCGCCCGGTATAGACAAGGCTGCCCGTGTCGATGCCTGCGCGCCGCGCATCCTGCCGGCTCAGCACGATCTGGCTCGCCCCGGTATCGACGACAAAGCGCAGCGGCACGCCATTGACCTGCGCCGTCAGGTAATAATGCCCGTCCGGCGCGCGCGGCAGCTCTATCCGGCCCTCGGCCATCACGCTCTGGCGCGGCTGCACCGTCTGGCGGATATCGCCCCAGAGGCCCACCACGGCGACGGCCCCCAGAAAGATCAGCCCCCAGATCGCCGCATATTGCGCGAGTTTCCCGAGCGACTCGCGGCTTTGCACAAAGAACCAGAGCCCGATGACCGCGCCAAGGATCACCAGATAGACAAGACGAGTTGTGTCAAGCTGTTCCATGCCCGTGATATAGGCGCTCAGCCCGTCAGGCCAAAGCCGCGCAACCCGTCGAGCACGAATTGCACCGCCAGCGCCGCCAGAAGCATCCCCAGAAGCCGTGTCACCACGTTGATGCCCACCTTGCCCAACGCGCGTTCCAGCAGACTGCCCATGAGAAACATGAGAAACACCAGAACGATCACCGACAGCAT
Organism: Roseovarius sp. MBR-6; assembly: GCF_040547525.1. Taxonomy (NCBI): domain Bacteria; kingdom Pseudomonadati; phylum Pseudomonadota; class Alphaproteobacteria; order Rhodobacterales; family Roseobacteraceae; genus Roseovarius; species Roseovarius sp. MBR-6. Next base: position 33,638 of record NZ_JBEPPW010000016.1, read on the forward strand.
CACCCCGATGACATAGGCCAGCCCCTCGATCCCCGGTTTTTGCCCCGCGAGCAGGATCACCGTTGCGATGGACCCCGGCCCGGCAATCAGCGGAATGGCGATGGGAAAGATCGACGGATCGTCGCCCTCATCCTCTTCGGCGGCGTCGGCCTGTCCCTTGCGGCGTTGGCTGCGCCGCTCGAACAGCATGTCGAGCGCGGTCAGAAACAGCAGCATCCCCCCGGCGATGCGAAAGGCGGGCATGGAAATGCCGACGAACCCCAGCACGGCCTCTCCGAGCGCGGCGAAAAGGATCAGCAAAAGCGCCGAGGTGACACAGGCGCGAATGGCAATCGCCCGCCGCTGTGCCGTGCTCATGCCCTGCGTCAACGCCACGAAAAGCGGCGTCATGCCAATGGGGTCGATGATCACGAAGAGCGTGACAAAGGCGGTGATGAGGAATGCGGTGTCCATGGCGCGTAGCCTATCGCGGTTTTGGGCGGTGCGCCATGGCGTGCGATGCGCTCAGACAGGCGACAAAAAATTTCCGCGATCTGGTGACTTCCGTTCGGTGGTCGCTATTTCCAAAGGCGTGGCGGGTCGGTCCTTTCCCGGCAGCGCCTGTTTGCGTTCGAGACGGTATCGGGCGGCAGCAAATACGCCGATGGTCGCCCGAACACCCACTTGGCATGACATATGAAACACAAAGGCAGGACAGGATCATGACAACCAATTCCTATAGGACGTGGGCGCTTCTCGGAGCGGCCGGTGGTGCGGGATTCGGGCTTTTTGCCGTCCCCTTGATCTACATCCTGGTCAATCTGTTCGCGGATGGTGTGACAGTCGGTGAAACCGTTCGCTTTGCCATTGCCAACGGGATCACCTGGGGCGTTCTGGGCCTGTTTGCCGGTGTCTTCTGCTGGGTGGTCTACAGGATGCGGACATCGTCCAAGGAGGAGTGATCGCGGCCATGGAGACGGGCTTCACGCGGATGGCGGGTGTCAGGCGTCGCCCGTCGCCTGAGACCGGCTGATCCTAACGCTCCGCCGCCTCCAGCCGCTCCTGTGCCTCGAGCCAGAGCTGCTCGGCCAGCGCCAGCCCGTTCTCGATCTCGGCATATTTCTTCTGCCACTCGGTCACGCCGTGGATGTCATCATAAAGAGCCGGATCGGCCAGCTTGTCAGCGACCTTTTTTTCCATGACATGAAGTTTTTCAATGCGTTCCTCGCATTTCTTCACGTCCTGCCGCAGCTTCAGAATCGCCTCTTTCGACGGTTTCTTCGGCTTGGCGGTCTTGGGCGGTGCGGGCTTGTCGCTGTCCTGACCGCCCAGAAGCATCGCACGATACCCGTCAAGATCGCCCTCGAACGGGGCCACGCGCCCGCCATTCACCAGCCAGAGCCGGTCCGCCACCAGCCCCAGAAGATGCATGTCGTGGCTCACGAGGATGATCGCGCCGGTATAGGCCGTAAGCGCCTCCACGAGCGCCTCGCGGCTCTCGATATCGAGGTGGTTGGTCGGCTCGTCGAGGATGAGCATATGCGGCGCGTCCACCGTGGCCAGCATCAGAGAGAGCCGCGCCTTTTGCCCGCCCGATAGATTTTTCACAAGCGTTTCAGCCTGTTCCGGCCCGATGCCAAAGCCTGCAAGGCGTGCGCGCAGCCTGGCGGGCGTCTCGGTCGGGCGCAGGCGGCGGATATGGTCGAGCGGCGTCTCGTCAAGGTGCAACTCGTCCACCTGATGCTGCGCGAAATAGCCGACGCGCAGCTTGGCGGCCTTGTGAATACGGCCCTCAAGCACATCAAGTTTGTCCGCCAAGAGCTTGGAAAGAGTGGATTTCCCCTCGCCATTGCGGCCCAGAAGCGCGATCCGGTCATCCTGGTCGATCCGCAGGTCCAGACGGCTCAGCACCGCCGCCCCGTCATAGCCGACCGAAGCCCCCTCCAGCCGCAGGATCGGCGGCGAGAGCTCTTCCGGCTCGGGAAAGGTGAACCGCCGCAGCGCCGCCTCTTGCGGGGCGGAAATGGGCTGCATCCGCGCCAGCGCCTTGATCCGCGCCTGCGCCTGCCGCGCCTTGTCGGCCTTGTAGCGGAAGCGGTCCACGTAGGATTGCAGATGCGCGCGCCGCTGTTCCTGCTTTTTCGCCTCCGATTGCGCAGCCATGAGCCGCGCCGCGCGGGTCTCGGCGAACTTGTCGTAACCGCCTTGATAAAGCGTCAGTTTCCGGTCCTCGAGATGCAGGATCGCGCCGACCGCGCGGTTGAGCAGACCGCGGTCATGGCTGATGATCAGCACGGTGTGCGGATAACGCGCGAGATAGGTTTCCAGCCAGAGCGCGCCTTCGAGATCGAGATAGTTGGTCGGCTCGTCCAGTAACAGCAGGTCCGGCGCGGCGAAAAGCACCCCCGCCAGCGCCACCCGCATCCGCCAGCCGCCCGAAAAGGCCGAACAGGGCATGGCCTGTTCGTCATATGTGAACCCCAGGCCCTTGAGGATCGCGCTGGCCCGCGCCTCGGCGGACCATGCGTCGATATCGGCCAGCCGGGTCTGGATTTCGGCGATTCGTGCGCCATCGGTCTCCGATGTGGATTTTTCAAGCAAATCAGAGCGTTCCGTGTCGAAGCTCAACACCGTGTCGAGGAGGGAGACGGCATTGCCCGGCACCTCCTGGGCCACGCCGCCGATGCGCGCGCGCGGCGGCAGGCTGATGCTGCCCCCCTCGAGCGCCAACTCTGCCCGGATCAGCCGAAAGAGCGTGGTCTTGCCGGTGCCGTTGCGCCCGACGATGCCCACCTTGTGGCCTTCGGGAATGGTGGCCGAGGCCCCTTCGAGAAGGCGCTTTCCGGCAATGGCATAGGTGATGTCGTTGATGGTCAGCATGGGGGGGAGATGCCGCAATGCGCCGCCCCCGTCAATCGCCGCTTTTCATGACGCGGCCCCCATGCTATCGGGGCCGCGACCTGATCGCGCGGGGCAATCCCGCGTGGCGCAAACCCTGAAAAAAGAGGCTGAAATGGCTGTGGAACGCACGCTGAGCATCATCAAACCCGACGCCACCCGGCGCAACCTCACCGGCAAGATCAATGCCAAGTTCGAAGAGGCCGGGCTGCGGATCGTCGCGCAAAAGCGCATCCACCTGACCAAGGCGCAAGCCGGTGTTTTCTATGCTGTTCACGCCGAGCGCCCATTCTACGACGAACTGTGCGAATTCATGGCCTCAGCCCCGGTCGTCGTGCAGGTGCTCGAGGGTGAGGGCGCCGTGGCCAAGAACCGCGAAGTGATGGGGGCCACCAACCCCGCAGATGCCGCACCGGGCACGATCCGCGCGGAATTCGCCGAGAGCGTCGGTGAAAACTCGGTCCACGGCTCGGACGCGGCAGAGACCGCCGCCGTCGAGATCGCCTATTTCTTCTCGGGTCTCGAACTGGTCGGCTGACCTGCGAACCACATCAGGAAAGGCCGCAACCCTCTGGTGTGCGGCCTTTTTCATGTCATATGCTGGCGTAATCGCGGAATGTCGGGGCGGGCGCGGGTTTCGATTTGCCCGTGCCCGGAGAGGGTGCGGGTTTCCCGCCCTTTGGGGGTGTTGCCTGTGGCATCTGCCTCTTCCTTTTTTGAGGCAGGGCCGCCAAACAGGTGCCCCTGCCATTGATTATTCTTGCAGGAGAGCACGCTATTGTGGCGAAAATGCGGCAGGCTCAGACCGCCATGTCATCGACGACCGTCACCCCCGCACCGCCGCCATAGCCATCCATTGCCGCAAGCGCCGCGCCAAGACCCGAAAGCCCGATCCGCCGGGTGATGAGCCGCGAGGGATCAAGCCGCCCCGCCGCGATCATGTCGAAAAGGGCTGCAAAGCGGTGCGCCCCGATGCCGCGCGTGCCGTGGAGCGTGATCTGCCGGGAATAGACCAGATCGAGCAGCGGCAGATCCGGGGTGGCGTGGGCCCCGAGCGGCATTCCGATCTGCACATGACGGCCCATCTTGCGCAGGCTTTTCAATGAGTTGTGAAACGTCGCCGTGATTCCGAGGGCGTCGAGCGAGACATGTGCGCCGCCTTGCGTCAGGTCGCGGACGGCCGCGCCGACATCGCCCACGCCGCGCGCGTCAAGCGTCGCGGTGGCCCCCAGATCACGGGCGATGGCAAGGGCGTCGGGCGTCACATCGACCGCAAGGATGCGCGCGCCGAGCGCCGCGCCGATGAGAATCGCCGAGAGGCCCACACCGCCGCAGCCATGCACCGCCAGCCACTCGCCGGGCCGGATCTGCGCGCGGTCCACCACGGCGCGAAACGAGGTGGTGACGCGACAGCCCATCCCGGCGGCCACGGCATAGTCCATTCCCTCGGGCAGGCGCACGAGGTTGAAATCGGCGCGCGGAATCGCAACGCGCTCGGCGAAGGCACCCCACTGGCTGAAGCCGATGACCTGCTGATGATCGCAGATCGTCGGCTCGCCCGCGCGGCAATCGGGGCAGGTGCCGCAGCCGAGAATGAAGGGCGCGGTCACCCGGTCGCCCACCCGGAAGGCATGGCATTCCGGCCCGGTCTCGATCACCTCGCCCGCGAATTCGTGCCCCATCACATGGGGCAGCACCACGTCCGGATCGGCCCCTTTCCAGGCGTGGTGATCCGAGCGGCACACACCGCAGGCGCGCACCGCGATGAGCGCGCCATCGCGCGGACAGTCGGGATCGGGCACCTGGGTGATCTCTACGGGGGTGTCGTAACGGGTGAGCAGGGCAGCGCGCATCGGTGGGGGGTCCTTCGGGCCGTTTGGACGAGCCTAGGCGCGCGCCGCAGTCGCGGCAAGGCCCCTCAATCCATCACCGCCACGAGATGCCAGCGCAGCGCGTCATTGGGAACCGGATCGAAATGTGTCACCCGTTTGGAGAGCACCACAAGCTGTGTCACATGAAAGGGGATGAGGGTGCCCGATGTCTCTGTCAGGTAGTATTGCGCCTTGTGGTAAAGCGTGCGCCGCCGGTCGAAATCAAGCTCGGCGCGCGCCTCGCCAAGCATCCGGTCGAATTTCGGGTTGTTGAAATGGCTTTCGTTCCACTTGGCCTCGGAATGGAAGGCCTCGTTCAGGACCTGATCGGCGGGGCGTTCCCCCCAGGAGGTGGCGAACGCGTCCTTTTTCATCCAGACATTCGACCAGTAACCATCGGCGGCGGCATTCACCAGTTCGACCCGGATGCCCGCAGGGGCAGCCTGTTCCTGAAAGGCGACCCCGATCACCGGCCAGCTTTGATCGAGCGAGGAGACGTGAATCTTCACGTCGAGCCCGTCCGGGTGGCCCGCCTCCGCCAGAAGCGCGCGGGCGCGCTCAAGATCGCGCGGGCAGTCCATCTCGGCGCGATACTGGTCGTTGGGGGCCACCGGCGTGTCGCAGGAGATCACCCCGCCGCCGTCAAGCGCCAGTTGCAGCATCTCGTCGCGATCCACCACCAGACGCAGCGCGCGGCGCACGCGCACATCGTCGAACGGGGCCACGTCATTGCGGAAACTCAGCCCCATCCAGTTCCCCGTGGGGATTTCAAGAAGTTGATATCGCAGGGATTTGTCGAGCGCGCGGCGCAGCACCGGCGCGATCCCGCGCTCCATGTCAAGCTGACCCGAGAGAAACGCCTGAAGCCGCGCCTGCGCGTCCGGTACACCGATCACCTCGATCCGGGCAAGCCGTGGCGCGCCCTCCCAATAGTCCTTGTTGGCGGCGAGGACGGTGATGCCGTCGGGGTCGAACTTCTCGACCTTGAAAGGACCTGTGCCGATGCCTGTCTGATCGACCGTATCGCCCGAGCCCTCGGGGATGATGCGCAGGCGCGGGTCCATGAGTTGCAGGGGAAAATCGGCGAAGGTGGACGACAGCGTCATGCGCACGCTGAGCGGGCCGGTGGCCTCGACATGCTCGATCATCTTGACGGCGGCGCGGGCGGGGCTTCCGTAATCGGGGTCGATCACGCGCGCGATGGAATAGACCACGTCCTCGGCGCGCAGCGGGCGGCCATCGTGAAAGCGCACGCCCTCGCGGATCTGGAATGTCCAGACCGTGCCGTCTTCATTGGGAAACCAGCGGGTCGAGAGATCCGGCTCGGGCGTGCCGCCGCGACCGGGGCGCACAAGGCGGCTCTGGATTTTCTCGATGATCTGGAGAACGCGGCCCTTTGAGGCGGGATCAAGGCTCGACTGCGCCCCGAATCCCACGTTATGGGCGTGGCGGAACGTGCCGCGCGGCTCGGCCCAAGCGGCGGAGGTCAGGGCAACAAGGGCAATCAGAGCGAAACGCATCCGGGGCGGGCCTTGGTCAAGTGTCGCTGATACGGTTGTCGCAAGACCGCGCGCGAAAGGCAAGTTTTCCGGCAGTCACGTTTTGCGGTCGATGCGCAACGGGGGCCGATCGCCCGTCGTTTTAGGCCGCGCCGGGGATCTGCACCCGGCGGGCACCTTCCTCGAACCCGTTCATGGACTGCGGCCAGACCGCGCCCGGCCAGCGGATCTCCATCTGTTGCAGGCGCGGGCGGTAGACGGCAGTGTAGAGCGTGCCGAAGCCTACGGAAAAGGCGGTCGAATAGAGCGGCGGGCGCAGGAAGGCGTTGATGAACCTGTCCTCCGGGTCGCGGTGCAGGGCCAGCCGGTGCAGCAGAAAGCGCTCGCGCTCGACCGTGGCGGTAAAGCGCGCGTGGCTGATCCAGTCGATGTTTTCCTGATGGTTGGTGGCGACGGCGGCATGGGTGATGATCGCGGCGCGGTCGGGGGCCATCATCGCGGTCAGGTATTTGCGTTTGGCATCGAGCACGGTCACGTTATAGCTCATGTGCGTGGGCAGGCGGGCCAGCGCGCGACCTGCCTCCTCGGCGGTCTCGCAGGTCTGCAAGACATAGCGCAGGATCAGCGGCACACCAAATCCGTTGCCGACCACGCGCCGCCCGCCGAATGTCAGCGAGATGGCAAGGCCTGCGTCGTTCATCCCGTCAACCAGCCCCCACAGGCCGTCCGAGGTGCCCATCACGCGCCGCCCCTGCCAGCAGGTATTCAGGATCAGGCTGTCGAACGCCTTGGGGTCATAATCGTAATTGCGCACCAGCACCGGCTCTTCGCCGGTCCAGATCGCCTGACTGCATCCCGAAAGATAGGGCGGCGGGCAATAGAAGCTGAGAAAGCGCGCCGCCTGATCGCCACCGCCCGCGAGGTCGCACAAGGTATCGTAAAGCGGCACGATCTCGGGCATGTGGTGTTCAAGGGCGCGGCGGCTTTCAAGGTATTTCGGGCGTGCGCCGTCGCCATCCCTGAGCCACCACCGCCGGTAATGCGGCCAGTAATCGGCGAAAAGCCCGGCCCATTTCGGGCCGGGCAGGTCTTCACGCAAGGCACGCCAGAGCATGGGCCTTTCCTACAGGATCTTGAACGCCGGGTCCGCAAGCGCGGGGCCTGCATCGACCACCGGCAAGGGATTGCCCGCAACGCCCTGCTTGATGCCGTGGATCCATTTCCGGGCGCGTTCGTTCAACTGGAAGCCCTTGGTCATCGAGCGCCCGCGCGTGACCAGAATACCGATATCGGCCCCCTCGTAGCGGTAATCACCGGGCTGAAGGATGCGCAGGAAGAACGCCTCGTTCTCGGATTCAACCGCGCGGCGGTGATAGTCGAAACGGTCGAACACGACGCGGCCATCCTCGAGCATCTTGTAGATGCCGGTCTCGGGGCTGGCGGTGCAGATATCGACGCTGTCATCGGTGTGCTTGATCACCATCTGCGACCAACTGTCGATCATGTCCGGGTTGGCCCAGCGCGCGTTCAACTCGTCCACATCGAGATCGAATTTCTTCTTGGAAAATTCCAGCAGGTGGAACAGGAACAAGGGCGCATCGGCATGGGCAAAGGCGGCGTGGTTGGTCATCGACGACGCCCCGGTGATGCGCGGATTGAGCTCGCCCAGCCACAGGTCGCCGGTCTTCTTGTCGATCAGGAAATCAAGCTCGAAATAGCCGCGATAGCCCTCCTTGCGAAGCTGTTCGCCGAATTTGAAGGTCAGTTCGCGCGCCTTCTGGCGCACCTTGGGCGGAAAGGCGGTGGACAGGATTTCATTGCCGCACCAGCCGCCGCGATAGGGGGTGAGGTCCTTGAAGCCCACAAGCTCGGTCATCAGCGGGCCGACGATGGTGCCTTCCTTGGTGGCGCAGGCCTCGATGGCTGACCCCCGGCAATCAATCCGCTTCATGATCTTGATCTCGCCCTCGCCGACGATCTCATGTTCGTGGCGGCGGAAATCGGCCTCGGACTTGATGAAGAACGTTGTGTGGCCGCTATCGCCGAAGGCCGATTGCAACACCAGATCATGCCCTATCCCGGCCTTTTCGCAGGTCGCGCGCAGATCCTCGTAGGATGTCACCTCGGCCAGAACATTGGGCACGGAAGGAACCCCGGCCTTGTTGCCGATGCGCACGGTCTCGATCTTGTTGTCCATCGCGGTGCGCAATTTGGCCTTGGGAAACCAGACATCGGCGCCAAGCTCCCTGGACAGGCGTTCGGTTTCCTCGTCGAACATAAGGAACACGAATTTCGGCTTGCCGCCGCGCCGCTTGATGAAATCAATCACCTCCTTGTGCTGAAGCAGGTAGTTGTTGATGTCCTCGATCGACTGAAACTCGGCATGGGGCTGCTCGGAGGGGCAGAACACGTTGGGATGCTTGCCGCCGTAACAGTCGATATAGCAGATGTATTTGAAATTCTTGACCCATTCATCAAGCCCCAGAAGATTGAAGTTCGTCGCCGAAATGAAATAGATCGGGTCCTCGTTGCGATGAAAGAAGCGGCGTATCTCGGAGATGTTCCTCAGTGTCGTGGGCATTTTTTCATGTCCTCCCTTATTCGGCTGCGGTCTTGATCTGTTTGGCCTTGGGCAAGGCGGCCAGGGCCTCTGGCGTAAAGACGCGCAAACCGAGATCGGCGCGGTAGCCGTGGATCTCATTGACGTCGAGCGCGCGCATGAAGGCAAGGATTTCCTTGCTGATCACCTGCCCCGGCACCAGGATCGGGAACCCCGGCGGGTAGGGGATGATGAAACTGGCCGAGACCACCTCCTGCCCGGCTTCCAGCGCGTCCTTGAGCGAGCCGTCGAGTTCCAGATAATCGCAGTTCTTCTCGTCGTAACTGAGATAATAGGCGGTCCTGATGTCGCCCTCGGGCGTCAGGTTGTCGGGGCGGAACGCATCGTGAAAGCGGCTGAAATCCGGCAGCGGCGGGTAGTTTTCTGTCAGGTTCCTGACCCGGCGGTCAAAGGACAGGCGTTCCATCTTGGACGCGTCGTCAAGCAGATCATCAAGATCGCGGGCGATTTCCACAAGCACCTCGATCAGATAGGCGACCGACGAGCGCGTGGTGCCGATATTGGTCATGAAGAGCACGGTATTGCGCGAGGTCTTGTTGATCTGGATGCCGTATTTGTCCATCAGGATATCGGTCTTGAACGTGTCGCCATCCCATCCGGTCCCGCCCACGGCCAGCGTGACGCGGGTGGCGTCGAGCACGAAATCGTCCTGCTCCCAGCAATCCCACATATCGGTCCAGCCCTGTTCGTTGTCGAAATAGCTGGTGACGCCGCTTTGGCGGTATTGTTCGGGGATCATGTCACCGGCGGTCAGCACCTTGAAATACTTCTGCAACAGCGCATGGCTGCTGATCGCCTTGCGCATCGACATCGCCGCCTCGATCTGGCGCTGCACGAATTCGAACCCTTCCAGTTCCACCTGACGGCGGCCCACATCCAGCGAGGCGATGATCTGGTAATTGGGCGAGGTCGAGGTATGGGTCATGTAGGCTTCGTGGAATGACTGCTCGACCTCGCCTTTGAAGTCCTGGTCGTTGACATGGATCATCGAGCCCTGCCGCAGCGATGTCAGCGTCTTGTGCGTCGATTGCGTGGCATAGACCCGAACACGCGCATCGGGCGGCGGGACAAGACGGGTGTCGAGCCATGTCTCGTCAGGGGCATTGGCCAGCGCCTCCTGCTGCGCCTCATAGGTGCGGCGGTGCGCGTCGGTGCGCAGCCGCTTGCGCAGGTTGTTGGCGGTGCGCATGGCGGTGCGCTGGCGATAGGTCGGGCTGAAACGGGCAAAGGCAAACCACGCCTCATCCCACAGGAACACAAGATCGCGCTTGATCGCCAGACACTCCTCCATCACGCGCTCGACGTTGTAGACCAGCCCGTCAAAGGTGCAGTTGGTGAGCAAGAGCATCCGCACACGGTCAAGCTTGCCCGCCGCCTTCAGCGCCAGAAGCTGATGCTTGATCTCGCGCAGCGGCACTGCGCCATACATCGAGTATTCATTGAGCGGATAGCTGTCGAGATAGACCACCTCGGCCCCGGCGAGGACCATGCCGTAATGGTGCGATTTGTGGCAATCGCGATCGACCAGCACGATATCGCCGGGCCGCACCAGCGCCTGCACCACGATCTTGTTGCAGGTCGAGGTGCCGTTGGTGGCAAAGAAGGTCTGTTTGGAGCCGAACGCCCGGCTGGCCAGTTCCTGCGCCTGCTTGATGGGGCCGTGCGGCTCCAGCAGGCTGTCGAGCCCGCCGCTCGTGGCCGATGTTTCCGCCAGAAAGATGTTGGGGCCGTAAAACGCGCCCATGTCCTGAATCCAGTGGCTGCGGCTGATCGACTTGCCACGGCTGATCGGCATCGCGTGAAACACGCCGGTGGGCTGCTTGGAATAGTTCACGAGCGCGGTAAAGAACGGGGTCTTGTTGCGTGCCTCGACCCCGCGCAGGATGTTGAGGTGCAATTCCATGAAGTCTTCCTGATTGTAGAAGACGCGCCGGCAAATCCCCAGATCAAGCCCCGCGATATCCTCGACAGAGCGTTCGGTGACGAGATAGGCGTCAAGCTCGGGGCGGACGCGGTCGATCAGGCGGCACAGCTCGGGGCCATAATTCTCGGGCAGCATCTCGTCGATATTGTCCGATCCGCTGGCATTGCTGAGATATTTGGCCAGTATTTCGTTCTCGTTCCTGGATTTCAGAACCAGCCCGGGGCGCACCACGATGGCCTGAATGTTGTGGTTGAACAGAACCGCGATCAGCGCATCCTCGAGGCTGGGCACGACAACCGCCTCATAGTGGAACGGATCCTCCGCGCGGCGCATCCGGGTGACGTTGGAGCGCAACCAGCGTTCCTGCTGCTCGTTGACATTGTCGACGATCAGCACCTCGAAATAGGGGCGCGCCATGGCGCGCGCCTCGGGTGACAGCATCGCCTCGTCATTGTGTTCCTCGTCGTCAAGGCTGTCGCGTTCCAGCGGGATCGTGCGGCGCCGGTAGGCCCCCGTGGTCAGCGCGCGCGTCACCCGCTGGACGCCAAAGGCCAGATCCTCGAAATTGCCGTGATCGAAATGACGCCACAGGTGATCAAAGGCCGACATGCCGGGAAAGGCCCAGTAGGGCTCGATCACCTTGAGGGATTCGAAAAGGTCGGACACCCGCGATTTCAGCGCGGCGATCTTTCTGGCGTCGGTTTCCCGGCCGATCGAGGTTGTCGCCTCGCGCAACGCGCTCCAGCGGTCAAAGCGCAGCTGCGTTGCCGAATAGTAGTCACTTACCGAGTCCATCGATCAGCCTCCCGCCTGTCGGGCCAGAACGCGATCAATGGTCAAAGGCCGGTATGGCCCGTAATCCTGCGGTCTAACCTACCGTTGTTCTACCCTCGAAAGGGGTCGTTCCGTATCCGAGCGCCCGCTTGTGATTGCGTGCTTCCGCCTCGGCATCGGCGGGGACATCCACATGCAACCCCGCGCGCGAGCCCTGTTGGGGTATTTCAAGCGGCCCAAGTGTCTTCAAGTAGTCGTCCGTGCCACTGTTGCGGTCATAAACGGAAAAATCAACCGATCTGTCACGAAAGCTCTTGAGCACCTGCCCCAGCCCCTTCATGCCCGTCTCGCGCTGACGGCGCACCATCGACAGATCCACCTCGATCGGGAACATGTCTTCCTGACCCGCCGACTGATGCAGCACCAGCGATGTCGGATCGATCACCAGCGATTTGCCGACGCCGCCCGCACCAAGCCCGTTCACGTCGAACACATAGCATTGGAACTGCGCCGCCGTGGCGCGCGCGATGGCCAGTTCCGCGTCGCGGTCGGTGGTGCCGGTCAGCACCGGATGAAGCAGCACCTCGACCCCTTGGCTGGTCAGTTCCCGCGTGGTTTCCGGAAACCACATGTCATAGCAGATCGACAGCCCGAAACGGCCCACATCGGGCACATCGAAGACACAGAAATCCGTGCCTGCCGCGATCCCTGCCTCGTAGGGCAGGAAGGGAAACATCTTGGCATAACGGCGGATCACCTGCCCGTCGGGGTCGATCACGACGGCGGTGTTGTAGATGCGCCCGTCCACCGGCGAGGTCAGGAACATCGAGCCGGGCACAAGCCAGAGCCGATAGCGCCGCGCCGCCTCGCAAAAACGGTCGATGACCTCGTTTTCGGCGGGCAGGGCGAACTTGTCGAGCGGCCCGAACGGCGCAAGCTCGCTGAACAGGACCATCTGCGTCCAGGGAAAACGCGCCATCAGCACATCCAGCCGATGCAACATGCCATCGACATTCGGTTGCAGGGCGTTGACATACATCTGAACGCCGGCGATCGCGAAGGGGGTCATTGTCTGGGTTCTCCGTGCTTGCAGAGCGGCCCGTCCGGGGCATGATTGATCTCTGCTGTTGCAACCTTTTACGCCCTTCCCACCGGAACGGAAACAGCCAATCCGCGCGTGCCGGGCCAGCGGCACCCGGGCGATTCAGCCGTTGACGGCGGGATGGTGTTGCAAGAAATCACGGAATGTCACAAACTCGGGACAGAACGGGTTATGCAGCGGGCATAGGTCTGCCGGGCCTGCAAAACAGAGACGGTCCGCGTTGCGGGGCCGGAAAGGGACGGTATGTGCCAGGTCTGTAACGCGGCGCTTGCGCGCGGAACGCTTGATTTCTGCCTGTGCGGCGCGCCGGTCACGCAGGCGGCCTTTGCCCGGATCGAGGCCGACTTGCGCCGCCGCGAGATGCTGGGCGGCATGGCCGCCGTTCTGGGGCTGTTCGCGGGTTTTGGCCTGGCACCCGAGCGCGCATATGGGCAGGGCGCGGGCCAGCCGATCCTTCTGACGAACCTGCGGTATTTCGACGGGACAGCCCTTGCCATGCAGGCGGGGCAGGACATCCTGATCGAGGGCGGGCGCATCGCCGCGCTCATTCCGGCGGGGCAGGGCCCCGAGGGCGCGCGGCGCATTGATTGCGGCGGGCGGGCGGTCATTCCGGGCCTCATTGACGCGCATTGGCATTCAACGCTGGTGGGGGTGACGCAGCTTCAGGCGATGAGCGCCGATATCGGTTTCGTGCATCTCATGGCCGGGCGGCAGGCGGGCGCGACCCTTCTGCGCGGGTTCACCACGGTGCGCGACGTGGGCGGCCCGGCCTTCGGGCTGAAGCTGGCGATTGATCGGGGCGTGGTGGCGGGGCCGCGCATTCTTGCGGCTGGCGCGATGATCTCGCAGACCTCGGGCCATGGCGATTTCCGCATGGTGAACGAGGTGCCGCGCGCCGATGGCGATCTGAGCTACAGCGAAAAGGCGGGCGTGGTGGCGATTGCCGACGGGCGCGCCGAGGTTCTGCGGCGCACGCGCGAGCAGTTGATGAAGGGCGCGAGCCAGATCAAGATCATGGCCGGGGGCGGCGTCACCTCGCTCTACGATCCGCTCGAAAGCCTGCAATTCACCGAAGACGAGATGCGTGCGGCGGTCGAGGCAGCCGAGGATTGGGGCACCTATGTCTGTGCGCATGTCTACACGCCGCAAGGCATCCAGCGGTGTTTGCGCGCAGGCGTCAGATCCATCGAGCACGGCCAACTGGCCGATGCGGACACGGTGCGGATGATGCGCGATACGGGCGCGTGGTGGTCGATCCAGCCGTTTCTATCGGATGAGGATTCAAACCCCCGCGCCGACGCGCGCCAGCAGGCCAAGGCCGACGAGGTGTCGGTAGGCACGGTGCGCGCCTTCGAGATGGGCCGCGCGGAGGGCGTAAACATGGCCTTTGGCACCGATATCCTGATGAACCCCGAAGGTGCCGCGTCGCAGGGCCGTCAACTGGCCAAGCTGACCCGCTTCATGCCGCCATTGGAGGCGCTGCGCATGGCGACGGGCGCGGCGGGCGACTTGCTGGCCATGTCCGGCGCGCGCGCCTCCTATGACGGGCGGCTCGGGGTGATCGCGCCGGGGGCGATGGCCGATCTTCTGGTGGTGACGGGCGAGCCGGAGGCGGGGCTTGACTGGCTTGAGCGGCCCGAGGAAAGCCTTGCGCTGATCATGAAGGGCGGGGCGGTGGTGAAGGAGGCGCTTTGATGCTGCGCCGGATTGCCGTCACTCTGGCACTGGTCATGCTGACGCTCCCGGCCTCGGCGCAAGAGCAGGTATTCCAGCTTACCCCGTATATCTGGGGCAGCGGCGTTGGCGGCACGGTGCGGCCCGTGGCGGGCGGCCCGTCCCTGCGGTTCAGCGAGGGGCTGCGCGACGTGCTCGAGGATCTGGACAGCGCGTTCTTCCTCTCCGGCCTATACCGGCAAAACCGTTTTGTGCTGCTCGGGGATTATTCCGCCTCGCGCAGTTCGCGCGGCGGCACGGTGCCGGGTCTCGGCCTGCCCGTGACCGGACGGCTGGAACAGAGCTCGTTCACGCTTGCCGCAGGCTATCGCGCGCTGGCGACGGAGCGCGCGACGGTGGATTACCTTGTGGGCTTGCGGCATTGGGACATAGAGGCGCGCGCCAGAACGCCGGTGCCGGGTCTGGCGGCCGGGCTCTCGGTCGATTTCACCGATCCGATCATCGCCGCGCGCACCAATCTCCGCCTGAATGATCGCTGGTCGGTGATCGGCTATGCCGATGTCGGCGGATTCGGCGCCGGGTCGGACCTCACGTCTCAGCTTATGGCGACGGTCAACTGGCAGGCCCGTGACCGGCTGTTTCTCTCGGCGGGCTACCGGCATCTCTATGTCGATTACGACGATGGCGGCAGAGGCTTCGAAGGCAGCTTCTCGGGGCCGATCCTGGGGCTGAGCCTGCAATTCTGAGGTTCACGAAAAAGGCACCTCTGCCGGGGCAGGGTGCCTTTTTGTCATGATCTTGCGACCGGGTTCAGCCCTGGGCGGGCTTCGGCTCTGCCGGTTTCGGTGCCTGTGCGGCGGGTGCTGGTGCCTGCGGGGCGGGTTTCTGACCGCCCTTGTTGCTGGAGAGCGGGTCCTCCTGCCGTTGGACGGAACCCTCGAAATGCGCACCCGATTCGATGGCGATGGTCTTGTGGATGATGTCGCCCTCGACCCGCGCGGTGGAGGTCAGCCGCACCTTGAGGCCGCGCACACGCCCCACGACGCGGCCGTTGATCACCACATCATCGGCGATCACCTCGCCCTTGACGGTCGCGCCCTCGCCGACGGTCAGAAGATGGGCGCGGATATCGCCCTCGATCGTGCCTTCGACCTGAATATCGCCGGTGGTGCGCAGGTTGCCCTGAATGTGCAGATCCGAGGACAGAACCGAGGCGGGCGGCTTGGCCTTGGGGGCCGCAGGCCGGTAATCGCTGCCCGCATCGGGGCGGGCCGCGTCGAGACGGTTCTCCGTGGCCGGCTTCGGCTCGGCGGGTTTTTGCGCAGGTTCGTTGATCTTGCTCTTAGAAAACATCTCTCGCAGCCTTGATATAGGTCATGGGGTTGATCGGCCTGCCGTCCACGCGCACCTCATAGTGAAGATGCGTGCCGGTAGAGCGTCCTGTGTTGCCCATATCACCAATCCGGTCCCCGCGCGAGACCCTTTGACCGGGGCTCACACGGATTCTGGAAAGATGGGCATAGCGGGTTTCGATTCCGAAGGCGTGGTCAATCTTGATGAGTTGGCCGTAACCGGATTGCCAGCCTGCATGATCGACGACACCATCGGCGGTGGCATAGATCGGCGTGCCGTGGGACGCCGCGAAATCGGTCCCGGCATGAAGCCGACCCCAGCGGTTGCCGAAGCCGGAGGTGTAGCGGAAACCGCCGCGCACGGGCAGGGCGAGCGGCACCTTGTCGGCGGCCAGACGGTAGAGGTGCAACTCGTCGAGCCGCCCCAGGATGCGGTTGGCGCGCTCGGCCTCGAGCGACGGCGCCTCGCCCCGCGTCGACAGCGATATCGGCATGAGCGGCCCGCCGCGCCCCGAATAGCCGCGCCGCACCGTGTTGATGAGGCGGTCGGGATCGAGGCCCGCATTGCGGAACATCCGTTCCAGCGGCTCGACCGAAATTGTCATGGCATCTTCGAGCTGGCCGAAAATCTCGGCGTTACGCTCGTTCACGAGGCGCAGCTCATAGGCCATGTCCTCGGCCTGACGCAGGGCTTCCTCGGCATCGGCAAGCGTCTGGTCACGCTCGCGCGCCGCATCCTCCAGCGCCGCCGAGAGGAAATCCACCGTCGCATCGCCGGGTCGGTTGCCGCCCGCCTCGGGCAGGACGCCGCCGCCCTCCAGTGCGGCGGCAAGGCGCGCGGCCTCTTTGCCGGCAAACTCGCGCTCCGTCATCGTGCGGCGCAGCGTGCTCTGGATCACCTCGATCCCGGTCTCAAGCTCGCGCCGCCGGGTCTCGGAGCGCAGAAGCTCGGATTGCATCGCGGAAATCTGCGCCAGCGCCGAGGCGAAGCGTTCCTGTGCCGCCACCGCCTCCTGGGCGCGCTTGTCACGCTCGGAGGCAAGCGCATTGAGCCGGTTTTCATAGCCTTGCAGGTCGCGCTTGGCCTGTTCGCGGAAATTGCCCGCCCCGATGGAATCCATCACCAGAACCGAGGTGGCGATGATCGCCCAGGCGACCATGGCCGCAGCCCCGGTGGTGGCGATCAACTGTGTCACGGGGCGCAGGCGGATGAACCGCGTATCCTTGTCCGAACGCAGGAACACCCGACGTTCGGGGAAATAGCGCTCGAGGATGTCATGCAGTCTTATGGCCAGTCGTGTGCGCACGCGGATGGTCGTCCTTCCTATCCTTTCCGGGTGACGCTCTTCAATCGGTGCCGGGCGTCTTGGACAGGTGATTAGACAGCGAGGACAGGGTGGGCAAGGTTTTTGACCACGGGAGGATTATTTATCGGTGATATTCCGCCAGCTTGGCGGATTTTCGCCGATTGGCGCGCGCTATTGGTCAGGCCTTGGCGGTGCGCGTCCCGGCCAGCGGCCAATAGAAATCGGGCGGCAAACCGGCCTCGGCGCGCTTTTCCTCGTTGAAGGGCGGCTTGAGTTGGCCGTGGAAATAGCGCCGCACCAGATCGTGAAACGCCTCCTTCGGGTCGAGATCGTGACGACCACAGAGAAAGTGAAACCACTTGGAGCCATAGGCGACGTGGTGCACCTCCTCGGCATAGATCACGCGCAGCGCCGCGACCGCCGAGGTCAGGCCCGCCCCCTCGAAAAGCGCGATCATGCCCGGCGTCACGTCAAGCCCGCGCGCCTCGAGCACCATGGGCACCACGGCAAGGCGGCCCATCAGGTCATGGGCGGTGTCCTCGGCGGCGCGCCACATGCCGGCATGGGCGGGCAGGGCCCCGTAATGGCTGCTCATCTCCTCAAGGCAGTCGCACAGGAGGTTGAAATGCTTTGATTCCTCGTCCGCCGCCTTGACCCAGTCATCGTAGAATCCCATGGGCATGGCGGTGTCGGTAAACCGCGCGATGATGTCCCAGTGCAGGTCCACCGCGTTCAATTCGATATGCGCCACCGCGTGCAGCATGGCAAGGCGGCCCTGCGCGCTGCCGGGGCGGCGGCGGGGAACGTCGCGCGGATCGAGCAGATCCGGTTTGCCCGGGCGCGCGGGGCGGTCGGGCGGTGTGGCGCGGCCCACAGGCAGGGCCGTGCCCGCCGCCCGCCACGCCGCCGCGTGCCGCCGCGACAGGGCAGTTTTCTCGCGCCCGTCGGCGGTGTTGAGCACCGCGATGGCCATTTCCGCCAGCGTCATGGTCACAGGGCGCGCACCGCCTCGAGCACCTCCTCGGCATGGCCCGGCACCTTGACCTTGCGCCATTCCCGCGCGATCCGCCCCTCGGCGTCGATCAGGAAGGTGGAGCGTTCGATGCCCATGAACGTCTTGCCATACATGCTTTTTTCCTTCCACACGCCGAACTGTTCGCAGGTATCGCCGTCCTCGTCCGACAGAAGCGGGACGGTCAGGCCATGTTTGTCGCGGAATTTCTCGTGGCTGGCGACGCTGTCCTTGGAAATGCCGAAAACCTGCGCGCCGAGGGCGTCGAACTCGGCCTTGAGGCCGGAAAAGGCCACCGCCTCCTTGGTGCATCCCGAGGTGTCATCGCGCGGGTAGAAGAACAGCACCACCGGTGCGCCGCGCAAGGCGGCAAGGCGGACCGCATCGCCGCCATCGCGCGGCAGGGTCACATCGGGGGCAGGTGATAGCGTGTCGGTCATGGCAACCTCTCGGGCTTGTGATGCGAATTTGTGAGTTCCATATTAGGCTGCAAAAGGCGAGAATAAAGTCGTGAGGCAGAGCCGGGGCCAAACCACAGTCCCCAAACCGGAACAGATGACCGAAACCAAAACGCCAGCCCCCGCAGCGCCCGCGCCCCCGCCGGGCGCGCGCCGCCCGTGGGCGCGCGCGATGCTGCATCATCTGGGCCAGTTATGCCTTGGTTGCGCGACATTCGTTCTGGTGATCGCCGTGGCGCTGCTTGGGGTGCTGGCGGCAGGGGTGGGCGCGCCGGGCTGGCTGCGCGACCGCGCGGCGCAGGAGATCAGCGCGGCGCTGCCCGAGCACCGGCTGACGTTTCAGACGCTGGGATTGGGCCTCGGCGAGGGGATGGCGCCGCGCGTCAGCTTGCGCGGCGTGAGCCTTCGCGATGCGGGCGGCGCGCCGCTGATTGACTTGGCCGCGCTCGAGGTCACGCTGTCGCGCGCGGCGCTTCTCGGTGGCGAGGTGAAGCTGTCCCGGGTCAGGCTCGACGGTGGGCGGCTGGCGCTCTGGCGGCGCGAGACAGGCGAATTGTCGGTCGCTTTCGAGGGCGGCAATGGCACGGGGCGTCATCCCGCGAGCGACCGGCCGCTGACCGAACAGATCGGCGCGATGCTGGCACAGCCCGCGCTTGCCGCGTTGCGCGAGGTCAGCGCCGAGAACATCAGCCTGCGTTACGAGGATGCGCGCACGGGCGTGGCGTGGTCTGCCGATGGCGGACGGGCATCGCTCACCCGCAATGGCGATGCGATCGCGCTACGTGGCAATGTCACCGTGCTGGGTGCGCGCGGCTATGCGAGTTCGCTGGAGCTGAGCTATCAGGGCCGGGTCGGTGACGCGGCGGCGGATATCGGCATCCGCTTCGAGGATTGGCCTGCGCGCGAGATCGCCGGACAATCTCCGGCGCTCGCGTGGCTGGGCGCGCTGGAGGCACCGATTTCCGGCGCTTTGCGCGCCGGGGTCGATGAGCGCGGGCAGCTTGGGCCGCTGAGTGCCACGCTTCAGATCGGCAAGGGGGCCTTGCGCCCCAACCCGGCGACTTCGCCGATCCCGTTCCGGTCGGCGCGCAGCTACCTGACCTATGACCCGGACGCGCAGGAGATCACGTTCAACGAGCTTTCGGTCGAGAGCGATTGGGGCAGTGCCCGCGCCGAGGGGCGCGCGCGGCTCATCGGCATGGAGGCAGGCTGGCCAAGCGGGCTTGAGGCGCAGATCCGGCTGGGAGAGATCGCGGCCAATCCGGCGGGGCTATACCCCGCGCCGGTGGTCTTCGAGGGGGCGGGGGCGGATATCCGGCTGGAATTCGCGCCCTTCGCGCTCGATCTGGGCGACTTCCGGCTGCGCGATCAGGGGCAGGTGCTGCGCCTGAGCGGACGGGCGCGGGCCGAGGTCACTGGCTGGTCGGCGGTCATCGAGGGGCGGATGGACGCGATCACGCCCGAGCGGTTGCTTGCGCTCTGGCCGCTGACGGTCAAGGACAAGGCGCGCGCCTGGCTGGCCGAGAACGTTCTGTCGGCGCGGCTGAGTGACATTCAACTGGCCCTGAGCGTGACACCCGACGCGCCGCCCGATGCGTTTCTGGGCTTCGACTTCGCGGATTTCTCGGCGGTCTACGTGCGTGACGTGCCGCCCATCGAGGGCGCGGCGGGCCATGGCTCGATCCGTGACAACCGGCTCGGCATCTTTGCCGAGCGCGGGCATGTCACCCCGGCAGAGGGCGGGCGGCTCGATATTTCCGGCACCTCCTTCATCATCCCTGACCTGCGGATCAAGGAGACCCCCGCCGAGGCCCATCTGCGGGTCAGCGGCCCGATCACCGCCGCCCTGTCGCTGCTTGATGCGCCGCCCTTCCGGTTCATGGAGAAGGCCGGGCGCGACGTGGCGCTGGCCGAGGGGCAAGCGGAGATCACCGGGCGGCTTGACCTGATCCTCAAGAAGGGGCTGAAGCCCGAGGAGGTGGCCTTTGACGCGCAAGGCACGCTCAGCGCGCTGCGCAGCGACACGCTTGTTAAGGGCCGCGTTCTGACCGCCGATACGCTTGGCATCACCGCGGATAACACCGAAATCGAGATCAGCGGCGATGCACGGTTAGGGCAAGTGCCGTTTTCGGGGGCCTGGACCATGCCGCTCGGTCCCGGCACGGGCGGTGAAAGCCGGGTGCGCGGTAGGGTGGAGCTGTCGCAGGCGTTCATCGACGAGTTCGGGATCGGCCTGCCGCCCGGTGCGGTGTCGGGGCGCGGGCAGGCGACGGTCGAGATTGCGTTGCCCAAGGAGGGCGTGGGGCAGATGGCGCTCAACTCCGATCTGGCGGGGCTGGGGCTGCGCATCCCCGAGCTTGGCTGGGCGCTGTCGCCGGAGGCCACCGGGCGGCTGGATGTGGCGGCGACGCTTGGCACGCCGCCGCAGATCGACACGCTGGCCATTGACGCGGGCGGCCTGCGCGCGCGCGGAGAGGTGCGCTTGACGCCGGAGGGCACGCTCGGGGCGGCGCGCTTCACCCGGCTTGAACTGGGCGACTGGCTCGATGTGCAGGCGGCGCTGATCGGGCGCGGCGCAAACGTGACACCGCGCGTGGAGGTGACGGGCGGGCGCGTCGATCTGCGGCGCGGCTCTTTGGGCGCCGGCGCCGGCGAGGGCGGACCGGTCAGCCTGCGCCTTGACGAATTGCGCATCACCGACGGCATCGCGCTGACCGGGTTTCG
Organism: Roseovarius sp. MBR-6; assembly: GCF_040547525.1. Taxonomy (NCBI): domain Bacteria; kingdom Pseudomonadati; phylum Pseudomonadota; class Alphaproteobacteria; order Rhodobacterales; family Roseobacteraceae; genus Roseovarius; species Roseovarius sp. MBR-6. The sequence continues at coordinate 54,832 of NZ_JBEPPW010000016.1, forward strand.
CGCCGATCTCGAGACGCGCGGCGGGGCGCAGGGCCGCTTTACCGCGCAGGTGAACGGCAAGGCCGACATAACCGGCGATATCGTGCCGATGGCCGGGCGCAGTGCATTCCGCATCCGTGCGCAGAACGCTGGCGCGCTGCTGGCGGCGGCGGACATGTTGCAGGACGCGCGCGACGGCACGCTCGACATGTCGCTCCGGCCCGCCGAGGGCGAGGGCAGCTATGACGGCGTGCTCTCCATCAAGCAGATCCGCGTCAAGCGCGCGCCCGCGCTCTCGACCTTGCTCAACGCCGTGAGTGTGGTGGGCCTCCTGGAACAGCTCAACGGGCAGGGTCTGCATTTCGCCGAGGTGGCGGGCCGGTTTCGCCTGACGCCCGACCGCCTGACGCTGCTTGAGGGCAGTGCTGTCGGGGCCTCTGTGGGCATTTCCATGGACGGGTTTTTCGATCTGACGCGCAAGCGCATGGACATGCAGGGCGTGCTTTCGCCGGTCTACGTACTCAACGCCCTTGGCGGTGCGCTGACGCCGCGCGCGGGCGAGGGGCTCATCGGGTTCAACTTCACGCTGCGCGGGTCGGTTGACAATCCGGTGGTGGCGGTCAATCCCCTCTCGGCGCTGGCCCCCGGCTTTCTGCGCGAGATGTTCCGGCGGCCCGCGCCGCAGGTGGAGGGCGCGCCGCCCGCGGTTTCGGGACAGAGCGTCGCGCCGCGCGCCCCTGATGACTTTGAGAGAAACGACAGATGAAGCTGGCTGATTTCGATTTCGACCTGCCCGAGGCGCTGATTGCCACGCGGCCCGCCCGCCCGCGCCGCGCCGCGCGGCTGCTGGTGGCCGAGGGGGGCGCGATCACTGACAGCACCGTGGCCGATCTGGGGCACTGGTTGCGCGCCGGTGACCGGCTGGTGCTGAACGACACCAAGGTGATCCCCGCCCGCCTGTCGGGCACCCGGGCGCGGGCGGGGGGCGCGGGCGCGCGCATCGAGGTGACGCTGCTGGAGCCGCAGGCCGACGGGACATGGTCGGCGCTGGTCAAGCCGCTGAGAAAACTGCGCGAGGGCGAGGTCGTGGTTTTCTCCGACACGCTCTCGGCCACGCTCGAGGCGCGCGGGGAGGGGCAGGCGCGGCTGCGCTTCAACCTTGCGGGTGAGGATTTCGACACCGCGCTCAACGCCGCCGGTGCGATGCCGCTGCCGCCCTATATCGCCGCGCGCCGTCCCGCCGATGCGCAGGACCGCGAGGATTATCAGACCGTCTGGGCACGCCGCCCCGGTGCCGTGGCCGCCCCCACCGCATCCTTGCATTTCGACGAAGTGGTTCTGGCCGATCTGGCGGCGCGCGGTGTCGTGTTCAGCCATGTCACGCTGCATGTCGGCGCGGGCACCTTCCTGCCGGTCAAGGTCGAGGACATCACCACCCACAGGATGCATGCCGAATGGGGCGAGGTGAGCGAAAGGGCCGCCGCCGAGATTGCCGCGACCAGGGCCGCGGGCGGGCGCGTGATCCCGGTGGGGACCACCGCGCTGCGTCTGATCGAGACGGCGGCGCGCGCCACCGGAGAGATCGCGGCGTGGCAGGGCGAGACCGACATCTTCATCTATCCCGGCTTCGAGTTTCGCGTCACCGATGCGCTGATGACAAATTTCCACCTGCCGAAATCGACGCTCATGATGCTTGTTTCGGCGCTGATGGGGGCCGCGCGCATCCGCGCGCTCTATGCCCATGCCATAACCGTAGGATACCGTTTCTTCTCTTATGGCGACGCGTCGCTGTTGATCCCGGGGCCAAAGCCTGACAGGGCGGGCGCGACCGCGACGGATTGAGTCGCAATTGGCGGTGCGGCGCGCGCGCTCCGGCGACAGGGTGGGGCGGATGGAAAGGGGAAACGATGCTGAAGGTCCTTTCAGGTGCGTGGGCGCTGCTTCTCGGGATGATGCTCTTGCAGGTCGGCAACGGCATGCAGGGCACGCTGCTGGGGGTGCGCGGCGCGCTTGAGGGCTTTTCCACCTACGAGATGTCGGTGGTCATGTCGGCCTATTTCCTTGGGTTCCTGTTCGGCTCGCGCATGGCGCCCGAGATGATCCGCCGCGTTGGCCATGTGCGGGTCTTTGCCGCGCTCGGCTCGATGATATCGGCGGTGCTGATCCTCTATCCCACGATCACCGAGCCCTGGGCCTGGGCCCTGGGCCGGGTGCTGATCGGGTTCTGTTTCTCGGGGGTCTATGTGACCGCCGAAAGCTGGCTCAACAATTCCGCGACCAATGCCACGCGCGGCAAGGCGCTCTCGCTCTACATGATCGTGCAGATGGTGGGGATCGTCTCGGCGCAGGGCCTGATGGTGCTGGCGGACCCGTCGGGCTATGTGCTCTTCGTGATCCCCTCGGTGCTGGTGTCGCTCGCGTTCGCGCCTATCCTTTTGTCGGTCAGCCCGACACCCGCCTTTGATTCGACCAAGCCGTTGTCGCTGCGGCGGATTTTGGAAATCTCGCCGCTGGGCTGCGTGGGAATGCTTCTCACCGGGGGCGTCTTTGCCGCGCAATTCGGCATGGCCGCCGTCTACGGGGCCGAAGCGGGGCTGAGCGTGGGTCAGATTTCGGCCTTTGTGGCGTCCTTCTATATCGGCGCGGTGCTGGCGCAATATCCGCTGGGGTGGCTGTCGGACCGGATGGACCGGCGCAAGCTCATCGCGGGCGTGTCGCTGGTCACGGCGCTTGGCGCGGTGCTGGGCATGGCCTCGGCGGGGGATTACCGCCTGCTGCTGGCGGCGGCCTTTCTGGTGGGCGGCTCGTCCAACCCGCTCTATTCGCTGCTCATCGCCTATACCAACGACTTTCTGGAGCATGACGACATGGCCGCAGCGGCAGGCGGAATGGTCTTCATCAACGGGCTGGGGGCGATTGCCGGGCCGTTGATGGTGGGCTGGATGATGGGGGTCATGGGCCCCAAGGGCTATTTCCTCTACATCGCCGTGCTGATGGCCGCGCTCGTGGTCTATGCGCTCTACCGCATGACGCAGCGTGCTGCGCCGACGCCGTCGCAGACCGACAGCTACATGCCGGTCTCGCCCTCCTCCTCGCCGATGGCGGTGGAATTTGCGCAGGAAATCGCCATCGAGGCCGCGCAGGACGCCGAAGAATCCGCCAAAAGCGACGAAACATGACCCTTTTGAAGTAACATTTTACTAAGAAATGCTTAAGTTAAGGTGTAGCATGAATTTATTGTGACAGGGAAAGTGAGGAAAATCCCATGGTGTCGCCTGATGATGTGTTGCGCTTCTGGCTTGATGAGGTTGGCCCGAAGGGCTGGTATGAGAAGGATGACACGCTCGATGCGGAGATCCGGGCGCGTTTTCTCGGTGCCTGGGAGAACGCGCGCACCGGCACCTATGCGATGTGGCTGACCTATCCCACCGGGACGCTGGCCTATGTCATCCTGACTGATCAGTTTCCGCGCAACATGTTCCGCGACGAGGCGCGCGCCTTCGAGACCGACCGCGCCGCGCTCGCGGCCGCCAAGGTGGCGATCAACCGGGGCTGGGACATGCGCATAGACGAGCCCGCGCGGCAATTCTTCTACCTGCCCCTGATGCATTCGGAAAATCTCTGCGATCAGGAACGCTGCATTCGCCTCATTTGCGAACGGATGCCCGAGCACGGGCCGGGCAACCTGCTTCATGCCCGCGCGCATCGCGAGGTGATCCGCCGCTTTGGCCGCTTCCCCTATCGCAACGCGGCGCTTGGCCGCGCCTCGACCGCGCCGGAACGCACGTTCGAGGACGAGGGCGGTTATGGCGCGCTTGTCCGGCAGGTGCAAAAGGCCGCCTGAGCGGCCCTGCATCCCGTGCATGGCAGGTTTTCCGGCCTGTGCTGCAATGCGGCGTTGTGATCTTTCGGAAAATAGTTTAACGCTGAACTAGTTTTCGGGGATGGAGGACCGCATGGCACCGCAAAGCTTTGACATGATCGTAATCGGGGCGGGACCGGGGGGCTATGTGGCCGCCATCCGGGGCGCGCAGCTTGGCCTCAAGGTGGCCATCGTCGAGCGCGAGCATATGGGCGGCATCTGCCTCAACTGGGGCTGCATCCCCACCAAGGCGATGCTGCGGTCCTCCGAGGTCTTTCACCTCATGCACCGGGCCAAGGAGTTCGGGCTGAGCGCGACAGGGATCGGCTATGATCTCGACGCGGTGGTGAAACGCTCGCGCAACGTGGCCAAGCAATTGAGCGGCGGCGTCGCACACCTCATGAAGAAGAACAAGGTCACGGTGGTGATGGGCGCGGCAAGCCTTCCCGCCAAGGGCCGTGTCAGCGTCAAGACCGACAAGGGCACCGAGGAACTGGCGGCCAAGCATATCGTGCTGGCCACCGGCGCACGCGCCCGCGAATTGCCGGGGCTGGAGGCGGACGGCGATCTCGTGTGGACCTACAAGCACGCGCTGGTGCCGCCGCGGATGCCGAAAAGGCTTCTTGTCATCGGTTCGGGTGCCATCGGTATAGAATTTGCCAGCTTCTACAACACCCTGGGTGCCGATACGACCGTGGTCGAGGTGATGGAGCGTATCCTGCCGGTGGAGGACGCCGAAATCTCGGCCTTTGCCAAGAAGTCCTTTACCAAGCAGGGGATGAAGATCATGGAGAAAGCCATGGTCAAGCAGCTTGATCGGGGCAAGGGCACCGTCACCGCGCATATCGAGATGGGCGGCAAGGTCGAAAAACATGCGTTCGACACGGTGATTTCCGCCGTCGGCATCGTCGGCAATACCGAGGGTCTGGGGCTGGAAGAGTTGGGCGTCAAGGTTGACCGCACCCATGTTGTCACGGATGAATATTGCCGCACCGGGGTGGAGGGGCTCTATGCCATCGGCGATATCGCGGGCGCGCCCTGGCTTGCGCACAAGGCCAGCCATGAAGGCGTGATGGTGGCCGAACTGATCGCGGGCGGCCATCCGCATCCCGTCAAGCCCGAGAGCATCGCAGGCTGCACCTATTGCCACCCGCAGGTGGCCAGCGTCGGCCTGACCGAGGCCAAGGCCAAGGAAAAAGGCCATGACATCAAGGTCGGCCGTTTCCCCTTCATCGGCAACGGCAAGGCGATTGCACTTGGCGAGCCGGAAGGTATGATCAAGACCGTGTTCGATGCGAAAACCGGCGAGCTTCTGGGCGCGCACATGATCGGCGCGGAAGTTACCGAACTTATTCAGGGCTATGTGGTGGGCCGTCAGCTTGAGACGACCGAGGAGGACCTGATGAATACGGTCTTCCCGCATCCCACCCTCAGCGAGATGATGCACGAAAGCGTTCTGGACGCTTACGGGCGCGTGATCCATATCTGACTGGGACGGCGCATGGCCCCGTCCCCAAGGCGAAAGCCACGAGAGGGACGGAATGAAACGCATATATCTGGACTGCAACGCCACGGCGCCGTTGCGCCCCGAGGCGCGCGCGGCGATGGTGGCGGCGATGGATGTCATCGGCAACCCGTCCTCGGTCCATGCCGAGGGGCGCGCGGCCAGGGGTCTTGTCGAGCGGGCGCGCGCGCAGGTCGCGGCGGCCTTCGGGGCCGAGGGGGCGGATGTGATATTCACCTCCGGCGCGACCGAGGCGGCGGCGCTTGCGCTCGAGGGGCGCGGCCTGGTCGGGGCGGGGATCGAGCATGACGCGGTGCGCGCCTGGATCACCGAGGATCTGGAGGTCGGCGCAAACGGGCAGGTTGCCGTAAAAGACCCCGCGCGCAGCACACTGCAACTGGCCAATTCCGAAACCGGCATCCTCCAGACCCTGCCCGAGGGCCTTGCCGTCAGCGACATGACGCAGGCCTTTGGCAAGCTGCCGGTCGCCTTCAACTGGTCGGGCGCGCAGATGGCGCTTGTCTCGGCGCACAAGCTGGGCGGGCCAAAGGGCATCGGCGCGCTGGTGGTGCGGCGCGGCACCGATCTGGCGGCGCGGATCAGGGGCGGCGGGCAGGAGATGGGCCGCCGCGCGGGCACCGAGAACATCATCGGTATCGCCGGTTTCGGGGCTGCGGCCGAGGCGGCGGCCCGCGATCTGGCCGCCGGTGTCTGGGCGCGCGTGGAAAAAATTAGAAACATTCTAGAATCCGCTATTGCAGAGATTTCTAATGAGACTATTTTTGTCGGGAAAGACTCGCCCCGGCTGCCGAATACAAGCTGCTTCCTGACACCGGGATGGAAAGGGGAGACGCAGGTCATGGCGCTCGATCTTGCAGGCTTTGCCGTTTCGGCAGGGTCGGCCTGTTCCAGCGGCAAGGTGCAGGCCAGCCGGGTCTTGCTGGCCATGGGCTATGACGTGCCCGCCGCATCGTCGGCGCTGCGCGTCTCGCTCGGGCCGGAGGTGACGGAGGAGGATGTCATGCGCTTTGCCGAGGCCTGGGCAAAACGCTGGCAGCGACACAGGGCCAGACTGGCCTGAGAATTGGAGTGACGCGATGGCGGTTGTGGACGAAGTGCAGATCAAGGAAGGCGTCGATCAGGAAACGGTCGATGCGGTCCGGCAAGTGGGCAGCGCCTACAAGCACGGCTGGGAAACCGAGATCGAGATGGATTTCGCGCCCTTGGGCCTTGACGAGGATATCGTGCGCCTGATCTCGTCGAAGAACGAGGAACCCGAGTGGATGACAGAATGGCGTCTCGGGGCCTATCGCCGCTGGCTGAAGATGACGGAACCCGACTGGGCGATGGTCGATTACCCCAAGATCGACTTTCAGAACCAGTATTACTATGCCCGTCCCAAGTCCATGGAAACCAAGCCGAAATCGCTTGACGAGGTCGACCCCAAGCTGCTGGCCACCTATGCCAAGCTGGGCATCCCGCTCAAGGAACAGATGATCCTTGCGGGCGTCGAGGGGGCCGAGGACGCGCCCGCCGAGGGCCGCAAGGTGGCCGTGGATGCGGTTTTCGACAGCGTGAGCGTCGGCACCACCTTTCAGGCCGAGTTGAAACAGGCCGGCGTCATCTTCTGCTCGATCTCCGAGGCGATCCGCGAGCATCCCGAACTGGTTCGGAAATATCTCGGCTCGGTTGTGCCGGTCTCGGACAATTACTATGCCACGCTCAATTCGGCGGTGTTCTCGGATGGCTCCTTCGTCTACGTGCCGCCCGGTGTGCGCTGCCCGATGGAGCTTTCCACCTATTTCCGCATCAATGCCGAAAACACCGGCCAGTTCGAGCGCACGCTCATCATCGCCGACAAGGGCGCCTATGTGAGCTACCTTGAAGGCTGCACCGCGCCGCAGCGCGATACCAGCCAGCTTCACGCCGCGGTGGTGGAACTCGTTGCGCTGGAAGATGCCGAGATCAAGTATTCCACCGTCCAGAACTGGTATCCCGGCGACGAGACCGGCAAGGGCGGGATCTACAATTTCGTCACCAAGCGCGCCGATTGCCGGGGCGACCGCTCCAAGGTGATGTGGACGCAGGTCGAGACCGGCAGTGCGGTGACGTGGAAATACCCGTCCTGCATCCTGCGCGGGGACGAGTCCCAAGGCGAATTCTACTCCATCGCCATCACCAACAACTATCAGCAGGCCGATACCGGCACCAAGATGGTGCATCTGGGCAAGAACACCCGTTCGCGCATTGTCTCCAAGGGGATCAGCGCGGGCCATGCCCAGAACACCTATCGCGGGCTTGTGTCGATGCACCCCAAGGCGAAGAACAGCCGCAACTATACCCAATGCGACAGCCTGCTCATCGGCGACAAGTGCGGCGCGCATACGGTGCCCTATATCGAGGTCAAGAACAACTCCAGCCGGGTCGAGCACGAGGCGACGACATCGAAGGTGGATGACGATCAGCTCTTCTATTGCCGCGCGCGCGGCATGGACGAGGAGGAGGCGGTGGCGCTTGTCGTCAACGGCTTCTGCCGCGAGGTGCTTCAGGCGCTGCCGATGGAATTTGCAATGGAGGCGCAGCAACTGGTGGCCATTTCGCTTGAGGGGTCGGTGGGCTGAGCGCCCCCGCGTCACGATGACCGACACGCCCACCATCACCCGCCCCGAGCTGACCCTGCCCGAGGCCGAGGCCGCCCATCTGCGCGCGGCCTATGAGGATGCTTCGGCGATCCTCGAATACGGCTCGGGCGGCTCGACGGTGATGGCGTCGGAAATGCCGGGAAAACGCGTCTGGTCGGTCGAGAGCGACGAGGCCTGGGCGGCGATGATGCGCGGCTGGCTCAAGGCCAACCCGCCCGCCCCCGGGACGACGGTCGAGGTGATCTGGGCCGATATCGGCCCGACCGAGGACTGGGGCCACCCCGCCGACAAGAGCGGCTATCTGCGCTATGCGCGTTATCCGCTGGGGATTTGGGAGCGCACGGATGTAACCCCCGATCTGGTGCTGGTGGACGGGCGGTTTCGCACCGGCTGCGCGCTGGCGGCGGCGCTTCATGCCAAGGGGCCCCTGCGGCTTCTCTTTGACGATTACGCGCCGCGCCGCCATTACCACCGGATCGAGGAATTCATCGGCGCGCCGCGTCGGATGATCGGACGCATGGCCGAATTCGAGCTTGCACCGCTCACCCTGGCGCCGCGCGACCTTGCCACCGCAATCGAGATGATGCTGCGGCCCTGACGCTGCAAGAAACACCTGAGAGGAAATAAAAATGCTGGAAATCAATAACCTGCACGTCGATCTTGAAGAAGAGGACAAGGCGATCCTCAAAGGCGTCAACCTCAGTGTCGAGGCGGGCAAGGTCCATGCGATCATGGGGCCGAACGGCTCGGGGAAATCGACGCTGTCTTATGTCCTCTCGGGGCGGGGCGGCTATACCGTCACGCAAGGCAGCGCCACGCTCGACGGTGCGAACCTGCTGGAGATGGAACCCGAAGAGCGCGCTGCTGCCGGACTTTTCCTTGCGTTTCAATACCCTGTCGAAATCCCCGGTGTGGGCAACATGACCTTTCTGCGCACCGCCGTGAACGCACAGCGCAAGGCGCGCGGCGAGGGCGAAATCAGCGCCGCCGATTTCCTCAAGCTCGTGCGCGAGAAGGCCAAGGCGCTCAAGATCGACGCCGACATGCTCAAGCGCCCGGTCAATGTGGGCTTTTCGGGCGGCGAGAAGAAGCGCAACGAGATCCTGCAAATGGCCATGCTGGAGCCGCGCATGTGTATCCTCGACGAGACCGATTCAGGTCTTGACGTGGACGCGATGAAGCTGGTGGCCGATGGTGTGAACGCCCTGCGCGACGCAGGGCGCGGATTTCTGGTTATCACGCATTATCAAAGGCTTCTGGACCATATTGTGCCCGATGTGGTGCATATCATGGCCGATGGCCGGATCATCAAGTCGGGCGGGGCCGAGCTTGCGCTCGAGGTGGAGAAAAACGGTTATGCCGACATCCTGACGGAGGTGGCATGATGGCGAGCCCGCAGGCGAAGGAAGCCCCGGCCATGGATACCCGACCACTTCCCGAGGGCGGTGTCTGGATCACGGCGGCCCGCAAGGCGGCACAGGCGCGGCTGACCGGGATGGGTCTGCCGCAGCGGCGCGACGAATACTGGAAATTCACCCGTCCCGACAGCCTGACCGTGCCCGAGGCCCCGCGCGCCGCGCTGTTTCAGGGCGAGGTGCCCGAGGTGTTCGGCACGCGTGACCGGCTGCGTATCGTGTTCGTGGATGGCGTGTTTGACCCGCAGGCAAGCGACGATCTGGCGCTTGAGGGCGTGCGGATCGAGCGGCTGGCGGAGGTCGAGGCGCAGGATATCCACTGGGCGCGCGATCTTTACGGCACGCTCGAGGCGCGCGGGCAAAACCCGGTGCCGCGCCCGCTGGCCGCATTGAACACGGCGCAGGCGCGCGACGGTGTCCTGATCCATGTCACGGGGCGGGCCCGCAAGCCGATCCATCTGGTTTATGTCCATAAATCAGAGGTTTCCGACGCGATCTTGCACCATTGCATACGGCTTGATGCGGGGGCCGAACTGACCCTTCTCGAAACCGGTCCGGCCGCCGCGCGGTTCAACAAGGTGATGGAAGTGGACGTGGCCGAACGCGCCGCCTTCCACCACCTGCGCATCCAGGGGCCCGACCATGAGCGCCGCGCGATCACCCATATCTTTGCCCGTCTGGCACAAGAGGCGGTGTTCAAGACCTTCAGCCTGACAGCGAATGGCGTGCTCACGCGCAATGAATGCGTGATCGAGATCGCGGGCGATGATGCCAGCGCCCATGTCGCGGGTGCTGCGATGGGGGGCGGTGATTTTCACCATGATGACACGGTGTTCATCACCCATGACGCGCTGCGCGGCGAGAGCCGGCAGGTCTTCAAGAAGGTGCTGCAAAACGGGGCGACGGGCGTGTTTCAGGGCAAGATTCTCGTGAAACCCGGCGCGCAGAAAACCGATGGCTACCAGATCAGCCAGGCGCTGCTGCTCGATGACGACAGCCAGTTTCTCGCCAAGCCCGAGCTTGAGATCTACGCCGATGACGTGGCCTGTTCGCACGGGTCCACTTCTGGCGCGATTGACGAGGACGCGCTTTACTACCTGCGCGCGCGCGGCATCCCGAAACCCATCGCCACCGACCTGATGGTGCTGTCCTTCCTGGCCGAGGCGGTGGCCGAGATCGCCGACGAAGGGCTGCGCGACGAGATCATCGGCCATTTCGAGGCCTGGCTGGAGCGGCGGCACGGCTGATGCCCGTCGCACAGGATATTGCGGCCACCTATCGGGGGCCGCGCCGGGTGGTGGCGCGGCTTCTGGCCATGGGGCCGCGCGAGGATCGCGCACTGGCGCTGCTGATGGGGGGCTGTGCGCTGGTGTTCGTGGCGCAATGGCCGCGACTGGCACGAGAGGCGCATCTGGCCCACGAGGCGCTCAACCCGCGCCTTGCGGGCGCGCTTCTGGGCTGGATCGTGATCGCGCCGCTGTTGTTCTATCTGCTGGCCTTCATCAGCCAGTTGATCGCGCGGCTGATCGGCGGGCGGGTGACGGGTTATGGTGCGCGGATCGCCCTTTTCTGGGCCTTTCTCGCCGCGGCACCGGTTCTGTTGCTGCACGGGCTGGTGGCGGGGTTCATCGGTCCCGGCACGGGGATGACGATCGTCGGCGCGATCTGGTGTGGCGTTTTCCTGTGGTTCTGGCTATCGGGTCTGCGTGAGGCAGGATGGAGCAGGCGATGAACGGCGCGGATTTCTGGGCATTGGTGCGGCAGACCCTGTTTCAGCCGCGCGCGGCCGCCGCACACCTCCTGACGCTGCGTGTGCGCCCCGAGGCCGGGTGGCTGGGGCTGGCGCTCATGGCGGTGCTCAACACGCTGGTCTATACGCTCTCGATCCACATGAGCCCGCCCTCTGACCCGATGGCCATGGGCATGGTGGGGCCGGCCTTTCACATGCCGGTGATCTTTGCCCTCATGCTCTTTGGCGCGCTTGCCTTCACCGTGCTGGCGCTGACCCATGTGGGGCGCTTCATGGGCGGGCAGGGTGGCGTCGGCGACGTGCTGATCCTGCTCACCTGGATGCAGGTGCTGCGGCTTCTGGTGCAACTTGGCGTCGTGGTGCTGGCACTGGTTGTGCCGGTTTTCGGCGCGCTGGTGGTGCTGGTGGCGGCGGTCTGGGGGATCGTGATCCTTCTGGCCTTTGTGGATGTGGCGCACGGGTTCGGGAGCCTCTTTCGCGCGGCGGGTGCGGTGGTGGCATCCATCGTGGCGCTGGCGGTGGCGCTCAGCGTGCTTTTCAGCCTGCTGGGCGTGACCATGATCGGAGGAATGTGAGCATGTATGATGTCGAGACGATCCGGGCCGATTTTCCGATTCTCGCGCGTGAGGTGAACGGCAAGCCGTTGGTCTATCTCGACAACGGGGCCTCGGCGCAAAAGCCGCGCGCGGTGATTGACGCAGTGACGCAGGCCTATTCCCATGAATACGCGAATGTTCACAGGGGCTTGCACTACCTTTCCAATGTAGCCACCGAGAAATACGAGGCCGTGCGCGGCATCATCGCGCGCTTTCTCGGCGTCGCGGACGAGCGGCAGATCGTGCTCAATTCCGGCACCACCGAGGGCATCAACATGGTGGCCTATGGCTGGGCCATGCCCCGGATGGGGCCGGGGGACGAGATCGTTCTGTCGGTCATGGAGCATCACGCCAATATCGTGCCGTGGCATTTCCTGCGCGAGCGGCAGGGCGTGGTGCTGAAATGGGTGGATGTGGATGCGACCGGCCATCTCGATCCTCAAAAGGTGATCGAGGCCATCGGGCCGAAGACGAAACTTGTTGCAATTACACATCTTTCCAATGTCTTGGGGACAATAGTTGATGTGAAATCCATCTGCGATGCCGCGCGCGCGCGCGGCGTGCCGGTGCTGGTCGACGGCTCTCAGGCGGCCGTTCACATGCCGCTCAACCTCGACGGGATGGGCTGTGATTTCTACGCCATCACCGGTCACAAGCTCTATGGTCCGTCAGGCTCTGGCGCGATCTTCGTGCGGCATGAGCGCATGGCCGAGATGCGCCCCTTCATGGGCGGCGGCGACATGATCCGCGAGGTGACCAAGGAGGCCGTGACCTATAACGACCCGCCGATGAAATTCGAGGCCGGCACGCCGGGGATCGTGCAGACGATCGGGCTTGGCGTCGCGCTCGAATACATGATGGGCGTGGGGATGGAGGCCATCGCGGCCCACGAGGGCGATCTTGCGCGTTATGCGCGCACGCGGCTCTCGGGGCTGAACTGGCTTGGCCTTCAGGGCACGACCGAGAGCAAGGCCGCGATCTTTTCCTTTACCATGGAGGGCGCGGCGCACGCGCATGACATCTCGACCATCCTCGACAAGAAGGGCGTCGCGGTGCGCGCGGGTCAGCACTGCGCGGGCCCGCTGATGGATCACATGGGCGTGTCGGCCACCTGCCGCGCGTCGTTTGCGATGTACAACACGCGGGCCGAAGTCGACAAGCTCGTCGAGGCGCTGGAACTGGCGCATGACCTCCTGGCCTGAATTAGCGATTGCGGCACCGCGCGCGCGCGGCTATACCGCCCGCGTGAGACGTTGAAATTCAACGGGCACCCATAGCTCAGCTGGATAGAGTGTCGCCCTCCGAAGGCGAAGGTCGTAGGTTCGAATCCTACTGGGTGCGCCATTTCGCAATTAGCCGATGAAATACCCCCTAACACCTTGAAGGGGAAAGAAACTTTTTGGGTTCGAACACCCTGATTCCGGCAGTAGCCGATAGGCTCGACAAAAGCCAGTCTGAGCACCATTTGTTGCCCAGCCAAACTTGAATTTTTCCAAATTTACCAAGGACTTGCCTAGAAATTCATGGCGAGTTCGAGCGACTCCTCAAAGGTATGCTTGGGCTTTCCAGCCGAAGCGATCTGCTCTTCGATCAGGATTCGGTCCTCTTCGAGCTTTTTAATCTTGCGCTCGAAGGCATTCCAGTACTCCGCCCGCGCCGTTAATATCGGCGCGAAGCTTGAGATGCGCTTCAAGACCGCGTGCACGGCGCGAAATATCATCGATAATGACAACGTGCGGGTCTTTCCGCTGGCGGCGCAGGAACGTGTGCATGTCCGCCATACCAGGGCGTGCGGTGAGGCTTCCCGACATAACCGTGAAGCGGTGAACCAGTTACTCGGCGCGTTCGACTTCTGGGAATACAAGCAGGAAGGCTGGAACCAGCAGCAGACCATCCCGGCCTTCAGCGACGACATTCCGCTCAGCGAGATAATCCCGTTTATTGGGCAAATCCGCTACAAGAACCCCGGCGATAGCTTGCAGCATTCGGCCATCATGGTCGTTCATGCGCCAGCACGCGCTCCTCGCCCGCGCGGCCGAGCGCCCGGTTGCGCTCGTCCCGGCCTGCCACGTCGAACTTGTGGGCGATGTGGAGCATCGGCTCCAGCTCATGCGGGGGCGGCTGGTTCGACAGCGTCGGCGGCGGCCTGATCCAGATCTGCGTCGCCTCGCGCAGGCCAGTGGCGGTTTGCAGCCCCGGTTGGCGCCCGAGCCAGGCCGGGTTCAGCGCCAGCCACCGCGCCACGGCATCCACCAAGGTCATCTGGAAGTTGAACGCGGGCTTGTAACCGGGGATCCAGTCCTCGCCGAGCCCCTTCAGCACCGCGCTGATGTTCTGGTGCTTGAACTCGACGGAGCCCTCGGACCGGTCGTTCAGCAGCGGCAGGAGCGCGCGGCGGTGTTCGGCCTTGCTGTGGCGGCGCCCGGAGATGTCGTCAGCCAGCATCGCGAAGTAATGCAGACCGATATTGTGCTCGAAAATGTGGTGTCGGCGCGCCGCATCGTGATCGACACCAAGTTCACCGAGATTGTCACAGCTGGCTGGCGGCGCGAGGCGACGCTGCGCAGCGGATATCTTTACCAAGTCTACGCCTATCTGCGCTCCCAGACAGGTCGGGGCGACGCGCTGGCGGACCGCGCCGAGGGCGTGCTTCTGCACCCAACGATCGGAGAAGCGATGGACCAAGCCATTTCTGTGCATGGACATCTGATTCGTTTCGCCACAGTCGATCTCGCAGCCGACGGCACGGCCTTTCGTCGGCAACTTCTCAAACTCACTCATCAGTTTCAGGGCGAGACACCCCCTGATGAACCTCCAGCCCCCTAGCGGCGTGCAGCTTGCTGCAGAGAACGAGTTTCAGCGTGCCTCCTTCAGCCGACCTTGCAGCCCCAGAACGAGGTGTGATCGGCGGCGAAGTAGCCGTCCGCGACCCGGAAATACCCCTGGAGCTCGACGGTATCGCCGGCAGTCAGAGGGACCATCGTCTGCAGCCAGATCGCGGTGGCGAGCGAGACATGGGTGGCGGAGATTTCGCCGACGGAGCCGCGGATTTCCGTCGTGCCGTTCAGCACGAGCCGCCCTCGCATGCGGGCCGTACCGAAGGTGACGACGCCAGTGGCGGTGTCGACCGACCAGCCGGAGGGCTGCTCGACCCCGCTGATGGCGATGCGCACGGTGCCCGCCACCGGCTTGGCGATGGCGCGCGTCCAGGATTGCGCCCCTGAGGTATAGCGCTTGACCAGCTGGAAGGCGGTCGTCGTGCCGTCGCCGGTGCCGATCGTCTGGTCGGTCGGCGAGGGTGTGCCCGAGGGAAGGCAGGACTTGTGGTCGCCCCAGTCCTTGAACCGAAATCCATGCAGGCGCCCGTTGCGCGCCTCGAAGAAGGCGACGACGGCGGCGAGATCGTCGGCGCGGCGGATGCCGTAGGCGACGTCGTAGCGGCGGCGGCTGTTCGCCCAGCTGGCGTTCCTCTTCTCGTCGCCCGAGGCGAGTTCGACGATCTGCGTGCGCCGCTCGGGTCCGCCGCGCGCGCCGCGGCTGATATTGTCGGGAAACCGGACCTCGTGAAACGCCATCACATGCCCCTCCGCCCGAGCGACACGGCGCGGGCGATATCCGCCGCGACCTGCGTGCGGGACTGCCGGAAACTCTCGGCGTCGCGGGCCATGATCGTGACATTGACGCCGCCGCCTGCGCCGTAGCTCTGCGCTTCGCGTCGCGACAGCAGCTGCTCTCCACGCTGCAGGATCGCGGGCACCTCGTCGTGACGAAGCCCAGCCATCCCGCCGCCATGCATTCGCGGGGCAGCGGCGAAGGCCATGGCCGGGACCATGCGCGAGGGCCCGGCAGAGCCGACCATCCCGCCCGCATGCAGGACGTTCGCGAAAATGCCGCCCGCCCCGGAGAACACGCCGGAGAGCGCATTGGCGATCGGCCCGAGGATGAACCGCCGCGCCGCGAGCTGGGCCAGATCGGCGAGCAGAGAGGTGACGAGATCGTGGAAGTTCAGCTTCCCGGTCTTCACGAACTGGCCCACCGCGTTCTCGGCCGACTGGAAGGCGCCGACGAGGCTCTGGCCGATGTCGCCACCGATCTCGCGCGCCTTGCTCGCGTAATCCGACAGCGCCGCCGTGACCGCCTGCCAGCCGGTGACGGCGGCCTCGGTGTCGGGCTCCGCTGCCGCAGCAGCAGCCCCGGCCGTCGCACCTGCACCCGTGGCAGCGCGTCCGGCATCGCCAAGCGCCGTCTCCAGCCGCTCGGCCGCGCTAGTGGCCCCGGTCAGCGCGTCCGCGCCATCCTGATCGCTCCCGCGCACGGCATCGCGAAGCGCCTGCCAGCTTTCCAGCGGGGCACGCGCACTCTCGGCCAGATCGCGCGCGGCCCAGCGTCTGGATCGAGGCGACGGTGGTGCCGAGGGACTGCGCGAGCTTCGCCTGCGCATCGACCGTCTGCAGCCCGGAGCGGATCATCGCCACGCCAGCGGCGGCAGCGGCGGCCACGGCGGCAACGGCCGCGATCTTCACCCGGCGCGAGAAGGCGGCAAGCCGGGCATTCGCCGCCTCCATCTCCCGGCTGAGCCGCCCAAACCCGCGCGCGCCAGCCTCGCCGACACCTTCCAGCTCCGCGCGCACCTGCCGTCCACCCACGGCCGCGAGGCGGACGCTGACCCGTTTTTCCGCCATTCCCGATATTCCTTGTGAAGAAGACGTCAGCCCGCAGAACGGCTCCACGCGCCCCTTGAAATATGTATCATGTCGTGATACATACCCTCATGATCGTCAGCACGAAAGGCAAGCGCGCGGCGAACGCGGTGGCAGATCGGTTCGGCAAGGGTTTCCCGGCCGACCTGGTCAAGCGAGCGCGGGCGATGTTGTCGGCGCTCGATGCCGCCGTGGTTCTCGAGGATCTCCGGTTCCCGCCGGGCAATCACCTCGAGGAACTGAAAGGCGACCGGGCGGGACAGCATTCGGTGCGCGTGGGCGGCCAGTGGCGCATCTGCTTCGTGTGGACCGATCAGGGACCGGCCGACGTCGAGATCGTCGACTATCATTGAACGGGCATTGAAAGGGCGCGACATGACACTGATGAAGAATCCCTCTCACCCCGGCGAGGTTCTGGAGGAACTCTATCTCGGGCCGCTCGACATGAGTCCGATCGCGCTCGCTCGGCGTCTGCATGTGCCCCGCACGCGGATCGAACGGTTGGTGAAGGCTGAAACCGCTCTCACCGTGGACACTGCGATGCGGCTGGCGAAGTTCTTCCGCACCACCCCGGAATACTGGATGAACCTGCAACGCGCCTGGGATCTCGCGCGAGCGCGCGACACGGTCGACGTCTCAGGCATCACGCCGCTCGAGACCGCCTGACGCCATCTGTTCGTTGAGCTTGGCCACCATCACCGCCTCGATCACCGGCAGCAGTTCGGCCATGGCGAGGGGTGGGACGCCGAGGGCGTTACCGAGCGCCAGCGCCGCCGACATGTCCCAGCCGATCACCGCGCCGGGGAGTACGCGAAGCTGACCGCCGAGGCGACCTACGAGGTCCCAGACCTGCCAGCCTTCGTGGGTCAGCGGCCGGTTCAGCCGCGCCGGGCAGTCTTCGCACGTCGCTTGGCAGGCGTCGCAGTAGCGCTCGCCCCCGCCGAAGGACCATTCGGCGAGAGCGCGGAGGCGTTTTTTTCCTGTTCCAGTAGCAGGCCTTTCGAGACATAGGTCAGCTGGAAGGCTTCGAAGATCGGCCAGACGTCGAGCAGCGCGTCGATGGCCTCGGGGCTGGGCTCGATGGAATTGCCGTCGGCGTCGCCGATGCCTTCCCACGCGAGCACCGCCCGCCGCGCCAGCGCCTTGGCGAAGGCGACAGCCCGCTCTTCGTCGGAAGCCTCCTCGGGCACCGCTTCGACGGCGGAATCGCTGCGGGTCGCCACCATCAGCGCGGTGGTCAGCGGTCGCAACTGCACCCGGACGCCGGGTGCCAGGTCATGCCAGCGCGGCGCGTTCGTCAGATCAAGCGTCAGCATCAATAGGTCTCCACGTCGTTCACGAGGGTGGCGGTGCACATCCGGCCGACCACACTGTCGCGCGCGGCCTGCCAATCGAAGGTCGCCTGCACGCCCTGCGGCCCGGAAATGTCGATGCGCGGGCGCGGCAGGTAGACGGCGTGCACGGTGAAGGTGAAGCTCTCGCCCGACCGGAACGGCGTGACCTTCGTCTCAGTGACCCAGTCCTTCAACACGACGACGTCCATGGGGCGGCTGACGCTGAACATCCTGCTGTCCTTCGCCCAGTTCGAGCGGGAGGTGACGGCCGAGCGCATCCGCGACAAGGTCGCTGCCAGCCGGAAGAAGGGTATGTGGATGGGCGGGGTGCCACCATACGGTTACCGCGTCGAGAACCGGAAGCTGGTGGTCGACGAAGAGCACGCTGAGCACGTTCGCTGGGTCTTCGACCGCTTTCTCGAGATCGGGTCCTGCACGGAACTGGCGAGAGAGATCACGAAACGCGGCACCCGGACGCCGCGCGGCAACCGGATCGACAAGAAGTACCTCTACCGGATGCTAAACAACCGCCGGCGGGCAGCAGACCCCAGATCGCCTTGATCGCCTCGTAGGCACCCTCAAACGTGTTCGCGGCGGTGTTGCCGAAGCCCCGGAGGGGATGGGCCTCGAATCCAACGTTCTCCACCCTCTAAACCATTGTTTTAATTGATGAGACTGATGGTTTAGGTCGTCACTTGGTTCAATCGCGACTGGCAGCGAAAAACGCCCGCGGCGTTACGATTGAATGCATCGACAAGACAGAGGCCTTGAAACACCCCCAGCCCAGGTTTGATGACAGTCATCTGCCGGCTTCGGCGTTTTTGACCTTCCCTGAGAGGGGTGCCAAAATGTAAGCAAGGCCCATCACGTTGACATGGCGGCACTTTTTAAAAGGCCGTGGTGGAGCCCGGCAAGATGAAATCGACCTTATCCCTGCTTCTGGTCTTCCTGAACCAGTTCTTCATGCCGCGGCACAACGCGCAGCTGAGGCTGCTGAAGGCCCAGATTATGATCTTGCGGGCCCGCATCCCGACGCAAAGGATTATCCTGTCGCCCGCCGAAAAAGCCGAACTCATTCGCATTGGGGCTGAGTGCGGGCACGATATCGACGGGATCATGGAGGTGGCCAAGCCTGCAACCTACAAGCGCTGGCTCGCTCAGATGCGTGTCGGGACCCCTTTCAAGGCCGTGGGACGACCGCGCCTGACGCAGGAACTGCGCGATGTCATCATCCGCATCGGATCGGAAAACCTCCTTTGGGGCTACAAGCGTATCGCAGGCGAGTTGAAGAAGCTGGGGCTCCATGCCGGTGCGAATTCCGTCAAACGCATCCTGAACGAGGCGGGCATCCACCCGAGCCCTGAGCGACGCAGGAAGAAGCCCGCTCTGCCGTGGACCACGTTCATCCGGGCGCACATGGACACCATGATCGCCTGCGATTTCTTCACCAAGACCGTCTTTACGCTCAGCGGGCCAAGGACGGCCTATGTGCTTATGTTCATCCATCTTGGCAGCCGCCGCGTCTATTGCAGCGCTCCGTCCTATGCCCCGGATTCGGCATGGGTGACGCAGCAGGCCCGCAACACTGCGTATTCCGGGGTGATGCGCCCACCGATTCCGATTTGATGCGCCCACGCGTTCCGATTTTATCCGCCCACCGATTCCGGGGGATCCGCCCACC
>NZ_JBEPPW010000017.1:0-63223 GCF_040547525.1 Roseovarius sp. MBR-6
GGGGGCGGCCGGGGGGGGTGGGGTCCCCCCCCCCCCCCGCCGACCCCCCGGTGGGGGGGGGGGGGGGGGGGGGCCCCCCCCCCCCCACCCCCGGAGTATTTCCGGAACGATGAAGGAGGGCGGGGCATGACTTTTTCGCTGGTGGCGCGGTGTAGCGCCACGGGAATGTTCGGGGTGGCGATCTCGTCGTCGTCGCCTGCGGTGGCGGCGCGGTGCGCCCATGCGCGGGCGGGGGTGGGCGCGGTGGCCTCGCAGAACGTGACCGATCCGAGGCTCGGGCCGCGCACGCTCGATTCGATGGAAAAGGGTCTGACGGCGGCGGAGGCGGTGGCAGACGTGGTGCGAACGGGGGCGTTCATGGACTACCGGCAGGTGTTGGCGGTGGATGCGGCCGGGGTCACGGCGATCCATTCGGGGGCGAATGCGTTGGGGATCTGGACACAGGCCGAGGGGCGCGACGTGGCGGCAGGGGGAAATCTTCTGGCCAATGACGACGTGCCGGGGGCGATGGTGGCGGCGTTCGAGGTTGCAAGGGGGCATCTGGGCGACCGGCTTCTTGCTGCCCTCAAGGCAGGGCTGGCGGCGGGGGGCGAGGCCGGGCCGGTGCATTCGGCGGGCATGATTCTGGTGGACAAGGCAAGCTGGCCGGTGGCCGATCTGCGCTGCGACTGGACCGAGGACTGTCCCATTGCCGCGCTGGCCACGGCCTGGGATGTCTACAAGCCACAGCTTGACGCCTATGTGCAGCGCGCCCTCGATCCGCGCACGGCCCCGTCCTATGGTGTGCCCGGCGACATGTGAGGCCGCTTTGACAACCGCGGCCCTTGCGCCCAGTCTGGAGCGTGGATGATCCGGGAGAGCGGGATGCTGCGCTACACGCTTCGGCAACTTGAATATTTCGTGGCCGTGGGCGAGGCGGGCAGCATCGCGCGCGCCGCAGAGCGCATCAACGTCTCCTCGCCCTCGATTTCGGCGGCGATTGCACAGCTTGAGGCAGAATTCGGTCTGGCGCTCTTTGTCCGGCAGCACGCGCAGGGGCTGTCGCTGACCCAAGCGGGGCGGCAGATGCTGGAACAGGCGCAAATCGTGCTGCGGGAGGCGGGGGCGCTTTGCGATATTGCCGGCGATATTTCCGGGGTGGCGCGCGGGCCGCTGGCGCTTGGGTGTCTTTTGACCTTCGCGCAACTGGTGGTGCCGATGATGCGCCGCGCCTTCGAGGCGGCGTATCCCGAGGTGCGGCTGCGGCAGGTCGAGATGAACCAGCTCGAGCTTTTCAGCGCGCTGCGCCGGTCCGAGATCGACCTGGCGCTGACCTATGATCTTGCCCTGCCTGCCGATCTGCAATTCACCGCTATTGCCAAACTCATGCCGATTGCCCTGATGGGGGCGGCGCATCCGCTGGCGGAGCGCGCCTCGGTCACGCTCGACGATCTGAAGGATCACCCGATGGTGCTGCTCGATCTGCCGCTGAGTGCGGAATATTTCCTGTCCTTCTTCGAGGTGATCGGTGCCCGCCCCCTGATTGCCGAGCGCACGCGCGACATGGCGGTGATGCGCTCGCTGGTTGCCAACGGCTTTGGCTACTCCATCGCCAATGTGCGCCCGCTCTCGGATGTCTCGCCCGATGGCAACCCGGTGCGCACTGTGCCCATCGAGGGCCATGTGCGGGCGCTGCGCATGGGGTTTCTCACGGCGCAGGATGTGGGGCGCTCGAATGCCGTGCGCGCGCTGATCGAGTTCGGCCGGGGGCTGGCGGCGCGCGGCGCGCTGGCGCGGATCGGTGCCATGCCGCTGGTCGACGGAGGGGGGGAATGAGCCGGACGCTGGCAATCCTCGAGCGGCTGATCGGATTCGATACGGTGAGCGCGCGGTCCAATCTCGACCTGATCGGCTATGTCGAGGACCTGTTGCGCGGGGCCGGCTTTGCCGTAACGCTCCTGCGCGACCCGGAGGCGGCCAAGGCGGGGCTTTTCGCCCGGATCGGGCCGGAGGGGGCGGGGGTGCTTCTGTCGGCGCATAGCGATGTGGTGCCGGTCGAGGGGCAGCGCTGGACGCGCGATCCGTTCCGCCTGAGCGACGAGGGTGGGCGGCTCTACGGGCGCGGGTCGACCGACATGAAGGGGTTTCTGGCGGCGATGCTGGCCATGGCCGAGGCGGCGGCGGCACGGCCTCTGCGCGAGCCGCTGAAGCTGTCGATTTCCTATGACGAGGAGGTGGGGTGCCTTGGACTGGCGCGGATGATCGGCGCGCTGCCGCGCGTTCTGGGCAGGCCGCGCGCGGCCATCGTGGGCGAGCCCACGCAGATGCGGGTGGCCATCGGGCACAAGGGCAAGCAGACGCTGCGTGCGGTCTGTCAGGGGGAGGCGGGACATTCCGCCCTGGCGCCGCGCTTTGTCAACGCGCTGCATGGCGCGGCCGAATTCGTCATGGGGCTGCGGCGGATTCAGGCGGAGCTGGCGGCCACCGGCGCGCGCGATCCGGCCTATGACATCCCCTATTCCACCGTGCATGTGGGGCGGATGAGCGGCGGCACCGCGCTCAATATCGTGCCGGACCGGGCCGAAATCCTGTTCGAGATCAGGCATCTTGCCGCAGAGGCCCCAGAGGCGCTTGTCGCGCGGACCCGTGCCGTGGCCGCCGGTATCGCGGGTGTCGGGATCGAGACCCTCAACCGCTATCCCGGCCTTGACACCGACCCGCAGGCCGGGGTCGTGGAGATGGTGCGCGCGCTTTCGGGCGATGCGCCGGTGACCAAGGTGGCCTTCGGCACCGAGGCGGGATTTTTTGCGGGCCTCGGTATTCCGACCGTCGTCTGCGGTCCGGGCTCCATGGAGGGGCAGGGGCACAAGGCGGACGAATATATCGACCGCGACCAGCTTGACGTCTGCGACCGGATGCTGGCTGCGCTGCTGGACACGCTGTGCTGAGGGGGACGCTCAGCTGATGAGTTTCTTGAACCAACCCTTCTTCTGGTCCTCGGGCTTCTGGTCCTCGGGCGCGCCCTCGTCCGGGCCCTCCGCCGCAGCCCCTTGCGCTTGCGGGCCTTCGATCACCTCCTCGAGCCGGACGAAGAACTGATCGGCCATCTTCTTGGCAAAGCCGTCGACGATGCGGCTGCCAAGCTGCGCGAGCTTGCCGCCGACATTGGCCTCCACGTCGTAATGCAGCCGTGTGCCGCCCTCGATCTCTTCGAGCCGGACATCGGCGGCACCCTTGGCAAAGCCGGCAGCACCGCCCTTGCCCTCGCCGCTGAGCGTCAGGCTCTCGGGCTCGTTCATGTTGGAGATTGTCACGGCCCCCTTGAACGTTGCCTTCACCGGGCCGACCTTTTGCACCACGGTGGCCTCGAAGCCGTCTTCGGGCGTGCCCGTCACCTCCTGCGCGCCGGGCACGCAGTCCTTGAGCACTTCGGGGCTGAGCAGGGCGGCCCAGACCGTTGCGCGGTCTGCCTTGATCTCGCGGCTGTCAGACATTTTCATCGGCGTGGCCCTCCTTCTGCTGTGGGGAACAGGCTAGACCAGAGAAAGCCCCGTGCAAAGCGGTCCTTAAGTCGGAGAGGGGCTGTTGTCGGGCGTGGCGCGGGGCTAGGCTCGGGGCCGGAGAACGGACGGGGGCAGGGAATGCTGCAAGGCACGCGCGTGGTGGAATTCGAGGGGCTGGGGCCTGCGCCCTTTGCCGCGATGATGCTGGCAGAGATGGGGGCCGAGGTTGTGGTGATCCACCGTCCCGGCGCGGCCAACCCGGTCGCGGGGGCGCGCAACCTGCTCGACCGGGGCAAACGCTCGATCGTGCTCGACCTGAAAACCCCCGCGGATATCGCCGTGGCACGCGCGCTTGTTGCCCGCGCCGATGCGCTCATCGAGGGGCTGCGCCCCGGCGTGATGGAGCGATTGGGCCTCGGGCCGGAGGAGATGCGCGCCGCCAATCCGCGCCTTGTCTATGGCCGGATGACCGGCTGGGGGCAGGACGGGCCGCGCAGCCTTGAGGCTGGCCATGACCTTAATTACATCGCCACCTCGGGCGCGCTCTGGTATGCGGGCGCGCCCGGCACCCCGCCGGTCACCCCGCCGACGCTGCTGGGCGATGTGGGCGGTGGCGCGCTTTATCTGGTGGCGGGTGTCCTCGCGGGGCTGATCCGTGCCGCGCGCACCGGGCAGGGCACGGTGGTGGATGCGGCGATTGTCGATGGATCGGCGCATATGATGGCGCTGCTCATGTCGATGCGGCCTTCGGGCAACCTGTCGATGGCGCGCGGCCAGAGTCTGCTCGACGGGCCGCACTGGTCCCGCGTCTATGGCTGCGCCTGTGGTGGCTGGCTCTCGGTGCAATGCCTCGAGCCGCAATTCTATGCCGTGTTTCTGGACCGGCTCGGTCTGCCGGACGATCCCCGCTTTGCCGCCCAGTATGACCCCGCGCAATGGCCAGCGCAGACCGAGGCACTGGCCGAGATCATCGCCGCGAAACCGCGCGCGCATTGGGAAGGGCTCTTTGCCGGGTCCGATGCCTGTGTGGCCCCGGTGTTGCGCCCCGACGAGGCCGCAGCCGATCCGCATATGGTGGCGCGGGGCGTTTGGGGCGCGGGCCTCGTGCCTGCGCCAGCGCCGCGGTTTGACGGGGGCGTGCGGGAGGTGAGCGCATCGCCGGAACGCGGCGCGGACGGGGCGGCGATCCGGGCGGAACTCGGGCTGTGACGGGGGGCGAGCGGCCCGAAGCTGGCTCCGAGCGACGGAATTTTGAAAAAATTCCTGTCAAGAAAGTTTTGAACTTTCTTGGTCCTGCCCGTCGGCAGGGACCGCAAGAGCGCGGCGGCGCAAGACAGCTTCAGGCCGACGCTCCGCCTCAATCCACCCGTCGCACCAGAAGTTGATTGCCTGAGCCCGGCTTGGTCTCGAACACTTTCAACTCGGCAATGAGGTCGCTCAGCTTTTTCTTGCCATAGCTGCGCGTGTCGAAATCGGGCTTGTCGGCCTGGATTTGCTGGCCGATCCGTCCCAGCGGATACCACTCGTCCTCGCTGTCGATCTTTTCCATCGCGTCAAAGATCAGGCGGCGCGCATCGGCCACCCGTGCGCTGTCGAGCCGCGCCTTGGGCGCGCTTGCAGGCGTATCGCCCGCCTCCTCATAGATGTTCTCGATGGCGACAAAGCGGTTGCACGCGTTCTTGAGCGCGTCGGGTGCCTTGGCCTCGCCGATGCCGATGACGGTCAGCCCCTGTTCGCGGATGCGGCTGGCCAGCCGGGTGAAATCGCTGTCCGACGAGACCAGAACGAAGCCGTCGAAATGGCCCGCATGGAGGATGTCCATGGCGTCGATCACGAGGCCAATATCGGAGGCGTTCTTGCCCTTGGTGTTCGCCGTCTGCTGGTGCTGGACGAGGCCCAGCTTCTGCGCCGTCCTGGTCCAGCCGGCAAGCTGCTGGCTCGACCAGTCGCCGTAGACGCGGCGCAGCCCCGGCTCGCCATAGCTCGTGACCTCGCGCAGGATCGCGTCGGCGAATTTCGCGGGCACGTTGTCGGCGTCGATCAGAACGGCCAGAAGAGGGGTGTCGCGGCTGGGCATGAAGGGGCTCCTTTTGCCCCATTCATGCCCGATCCCGCGCGCGGGCGAAAGCGGTTAGGCGCTCTCGCCGATCTTGTCCTGGGTTTTCGTGTCGAAATCCTCGGCCGAATGGCGCTCGTGAAGCTGCATATGCGGTTCGCCAAAGCTGCGGTTGACCATGCGGCCGCGCTGCACGGCGGCCCGCGCGTCGATTTTCTCGGCCCATTTCATCACATGCGTGTAGCTGGCGACGTCGAGGAAGGTCGCGGCACTGTAAAGCCGCCCGAGGCAAAGCTGTCCGTACCAGGGCCAGATCGCCATGTCGGCGATGGAATAGTCCTCACCGGCGATGAAGGGCCGCTCCGCCAATTGCCGGTCGAGCACGTCAAGCTGGCGCTTGGCCTCCATGGCGAAACGGTCGATCGGGTATTGCCATTTCTCGGGCGCATAGGCGTAAAAATGGCCAAATCCGCCGCCGAGATAGGGCGCGCTGCCCATCTGCCACATGAGCCAGTTGAGGGTTTCGGTGCGCGCGAGGCCCGAGGCAGGCAGGAAGGCACCGAATTTCTCGGCCAGATGCATCAGGATCGAGCCGCTCTCGAACACGCGCAGAGGCGCCTCGCCGCTCCGATCCAGCAGCGCGGGGATCTTGGAATTGGGGTTGACCGCCACGAAACCCGAGCCGAATTGATCGCCCTCGCCGATGTCGATCTTCCAGGCGTCGTATTCGGCGTCATGGCCCGCCGCCAACAATTCCTCGAACATCACGGTGACCTTGACGCCATTGGGCGTGGCCAGCGAATAGAGCTGGAACGGATGATCGCCCACGGGGAGATCCTTGTCATGGGTCGCGCCTGCAACGGGGCGGTTGATCGAGGCGAACTTGCCGCCCGAGGGCTGTTGCCAGGTCCAGACGTCGGGGGGGGTATAGCTGTCGTCGCTCATGCTGTCGGTCCTCTCATCGGTTGGACGCAAGGTATATGTGTGCGCGAGCGCCGCAAGGGGGCGGGCCGCACAAGGCGGTGTGCAGCGCCGCGCGACTCGACTCCGGCAATCCTGCATCCTATTCTGGAACAAACAAGGAACATATCTGCTGCCACCATGCCCGCCCGTCGTATCCTGTCCATCTGGTTTCCCCGGCTGGGGGCCGAGCGCCTCATGCGGCGGCGGGGCATTTGCGGTCCGTTCGCGGTGGTTGCCGAGAGGGGGCAGCGGCAGGTGCTCGTCTCGCTCTCGCCCGGGGCCGAGGCGGCGGGGCTCTGCTGCGGTCAGCCGCTGCGCGAAGCGCAGGCGCTTTGCCCCGATCTGGTCACCGCGCCGCAGCATCCCGCCGCCGAGGTGGCCTTTCTGTGCGCGCTGGCGCGCTGGGCGGACCGGTTCTCGCCGCTGGTAGCCTCCGAGGGAGCGGCGGGGCTGATGCTCGATATCACCGGTTGCGCACATCTTTTCGGCGGCGAGGCGGCGCTGGCCGGGAACGTGATCGCCGAGGCGGCAGCCCTTGGCCTTTCGGCGCGCTCTGCCATCGCCGACACGCCCGGTGCGGCCTGGGCGCTGGCGCGCTTCGCGGCGGGGGCGGGGGCTGTGCGGGGCAGCGGCGATGCCATCGAGCAGGAGGCCCGCGCCACCCGTGCCCGCGCGGCAAGGCGTCCGGCACGGCCTCAGGCCCCGCCGCCTGCACAGCCGGTGATGATCGCCCCGCCGGGGCAGGTGCATGGCGCGCTTGCCCCCCTGCCGGTGGCGGCGCTGCGCCTGCCCGAGGGCATGGCCGGGGATCTGGCGCGGCTCGGGCTGCGGCGGATCGGCGATCTGGCCGGGCAGCCGCGCGCGGCGCTCGGGCGGCGCTTTGGCCCGGTGCTGATGCGGCGGCTCGATCAGGCGCTCGGGCAGGTGCCCGAGCCGCTCTCGCCCGCCGGTGCCACGGCCCCGCTTGCCGTCCGGCTGAGCTTGCCCGAACCGATCGGCCATCTCGACGATCTGCGCGCGGGCACGGCGCGGCTGCTGGCGCGGCTTTGCGAGACGTTGCGCATGCGCGGTCTCGGGGCGCGCGC
The DNA here is from genome assembly GCF_040547525.1 of Roseovarius sp. MBR-6. NCBI lineage: Bacteria > Pseudomonadati > Pseudomonadota > Alphaproteobacteria > Rhodobacterales > Roseobacteraceae > Roseovarius > Roseovarius sp. MBR-6. Next base: position 7,587 of record NZ_JBEPPW010000017.1, read on the forward strand.
GCTGCGGCTCGAGGCGTTTCGCGCCGATGGCGAGGTCTCAACGCTCGATCTGCGGCTGGCGCGCCCGATGCGCGATGCGGGCGCGATGCTGGCGCTTCTGGCGATGCGGCTGGAGCGGATCGAGGCGGGGTTCGGCATCGACATGCTGCGCCTCGACGCGCCCGAGACCGAGCCGGTGCAGCCTGAGCAACTCACCGGCCCCGAGGGCACGGCGCGCGACGGGCTGGCGGACCTCATCACCCGGCTGGGCGCGCGCATCGGGCTCGAGGCGATCACCCGTCCCCACCCCGCCGAGAGCCGGATTCCGGGCAAGACCGCGCTCACCCTCGCCGCAGCCTGGTCGGCACCCGCGCCCGCGCCCTGGCCCTGGCCCGAGGCCCCGCGCCCGCTGATGCTCTGGCCGCCCGAGCCGGTCACGCCGCGCGCGGGCGGGCGGCCCTGCGCCGCGTTCCGCTGGCGCGGGCGCGAACACGCGGTGGCCGAGGCGCAAGGCCCCGAGCGGATCGCGCCGGAATGGTGGCTCGATGACCCCGACTGGCGCACGGGGCTGCGCGATTACTGGCAAGTGCTGACCACGCGGGGCGAGCGGCTCTGGCTCTATCAGGCGCATGGCGCGGCGCTCTCGGGGGGCTGGTTCTGCCACGGGCGCTTTGCCTGAGCCTTCCTCCTCCTGTGAATTCGCTTGATTTGCGGGGCATTTGGCGCAACTCTTGGCCCATGAACGCGCAACCGCCGATCCCGTTCACACAGACCCGAGGGGCCGAGCAGGTCGCCTTTCAGCGTGACGAGCTGGGTGCGATCCTGTCGCTTTACGGGCGCATGGTGGCGGCGGGCGAGTGGCGCGATTACGGCATTTCCTGCCTGCGCGAGGTCGCCGTGTTCTCGATCTTCCGCCGCACCGCCGAGCAGCCGCTCTACCGGGTCGAGAAGCGGCCCAAATTGCAGGGCAAGCAGGGGCAATACGCGGTCATCGGGCTTGACGGGCGGATATTGAAGCGCGGGCACGACCTGCGCATGGTGCTGCGCGTGCTCGAACGCAAGCTTATCCGCGCGGTGGAGTGACGCCCGCCATCACGCAAAGCGGCTTGAACAGGATCGACGCCCCGCGAAACGCCGCGCCGCCGGAAAGATTGAAGCGCGGCGAGATATTGGCCGGATCGGCCCCGACGATGGTGACGTGATGCACCGAGATGGGGGACACCAATATCGGCCCTGTGGCCTTTACAGAACCAATGAAAGACTGACCGCACCCTGTTGCCCTATGCTTCGCGGCGAACGTTCTTGGCCTGAAGGGGACGTCCGTCGCCTAGCCCCCGCGCGGATTCAAGGCGTGCTTGCACGCCGCCGCGCGAGCGCCCGACCGCCCCCCGGGCGGGCGCTTTTTCAACGTTGAAACCCCCTACAATCGTTCCAGTATTTGGCACCATAAATCGCCCGCCAAGACCGGTGCAGCGCCCACCCGCGGTCGGGCCCTCGCGCGGCTCCACCAACGTCCCCTTCAGGCCATTCACGACGTCTCCCGCACCGCGCTTCGCAGCATGGCGGGCATAATCATCATCGGGCGACAAAGGGCAGATGTTGAACAATAGCGTGATCAATTTCCCTTGAATCGCCTGCGCGCCGTCACTGGCCCGCCGCCTTGCGCCGTGATGCGGGTGATGGCCTGCGATACGGGCTCGTAGGCCACCGCCATGTGATGCGCGTTGGCATGGAGGAGCGTGCCGGGCTCGGACACCCAGGCCACATGGCCGCGCCAGAACAGCAGATCGCCGCGCCGGAGGGGTGCATCTTCGGGCAGGGGATGGCCAAGGGCCGCCTCCTGCGGGCCGCTGTCGCCGGGGCAGGGGATGGCGCAGGCCAGACACCCCGCCTGCACCAGCCCCGAACAGTCGATCCCCAAGCTGGAATTGCCGCCCCAGAGATAGGGCGTGCCGAGCAGGCGTTCGGCCACCGCGACGGGATCGCTCTCGGGGGCGTCGAGCGGTGCGAGATGGGCAAGGGGGACAAAGCCCTGTGGCGTTTCGGCGAAAATGCCGTTTTGCCCGATGACCTCCAGCCGCGCGCCGAGGCTGAGCATCGCACGCTCGCGCGCCTTGATGTCGGGCGCGGGGTAGAGATGGGTGGCGCGGGCGGCGACGCGGTGGGTCACGCGGCCGGTGGTCAGGGCGGCCTCGGGGACGAAGCCCTCATAGCCGTCGCGTGCGGCGCGGACCGCGGTCCAGCCGGACGAGGATCCTCGGGTCAGGCCCGAGGATGACGGCGCGAGGATCTCGACCGCCTCGCCCATCAGCAATTGCCGGTCGCGCGCCCCGTCCGGTGTGCGGCAGAGATCCACCAGCGGCCAGGCGATGAGGCGCGCGTCGCTCACAGCCCCAGCACCTCGGGCAGGGCGGCGAGCAGCGCGCGCGCGCCCATGCCCACCCCGCCTTTGGGGCGCGCGGGCGCGGCCACGGGCTGCCAGGCGTAGATGTCGAAATGCGCATAGGGCAGGCCACCCGCGAAGCGGCGCAGGAACAGCGCGGCGGTGATCGAGCCTGCAAACCCGCCCGAGGGCGCGTTGTCGAGATCGGCGATGCCCGGCTCGATCATCGCCTCGTAGGGCGTGTGAAACGGCATCCGCCAGACCGGATCGGCCACGCGCGCGGCAGCGGTGTCGAGCGCCTGCGCCAGCCCGGCCTCATCGGTGTAATAGGGTGCCAGATCAGGCCCAAGCGCCACCCGCGCCGCGCCCGTGAGCGTGGCCATCGAGATCATCAGATCGGGCGCGCCCTCGGCCCCGAGGCTCAGCGCATCCGCGAGCACCAGCCGCCCCTCGGCATCGGTATTGTTGACCTCGACCGTCAGCCCGTTGCGCGCGGTCAGGATGTCGCCAGGGCGGAACGCGCCTGCGCTGACCGAGTTTTCCACCGCCGGAATGAGCACGCGCAGGCGCAGCCTGAGCCCAAGCGCCATGATCATATGCGCCAGCCCCAAGACGGTCGCGGCGCCGCCCATATCCTTTTTCATCAACCCCATGCTGCTGCCGGGCTTGAGGTTGAGGCCGCCGGTGTCGAAACACACGCCCTTGCCGACGAGGGTGAGGGTCGGCCCCGCGTCGCCCCACGTCATGTCGATCAGACGGGGGGCCTCGGCAGCGGCGCGCCCGACGGTGTGGATGAGCGGCAGGTTCCGCGCCAGAAGCGCCTCGCCTGTGATCACGTTGATCGTCGCTCCATGCTCTTCGGCCAACGCGCGGCAGGCGGCCTCGAGCGCTTCCGGCCCCATGTCATTGGCAGGCGTATTGACCAGATCGCGGGTCAGACATTCGCCCGCCGCGATGATCTCCAGCCGCGCGGCGTCAGTCCCCTCGGGGGCAATGAGGCGCGCCTTGGCGGGGCTTTGTGCGCGGTAGCGGTCAAAGGCGTAGTGCGCGAGCAGCCAGCCGAGCGCCTCGGTCTCGCGCGCCTCGGGCGTCAGCCCCTCAAGCCGGTAAGTGCCCTCGGGCATGGCACCCGCCACCCCGGCAAGGTGAAAGCGACCGCGCGCACGCCCCGCCTCGGTGCCATAGCCCGCCACGGCGAGCGCGATCCCGCCCGCGTCATCCGGCACCAGCGCGACCTTGCCGAGTGCTGCGGCAAAGCCCGTGGCGCGCAGCCAGCCCGCGACGCGGGGCGGTTGTGTCTCATACCAGCCCTCGAGTGCGCCCTCCTCCACCACATGCAGGGGGATGGCGGGCAGGCCGGGGGCGGCGAAACTTGGGCGCATGGCGGGTCTCCTCTGATTTCGGCCCAAGCCTAACGGAGAATGCGCGGCCTGCAAGGCTCAGAACGGGCCTTCGGCCATGTCCCAGATCTCGCAGAGCGAGCGGTCGGCGATCCGCAGAAGCCGCGCGAAGGTGGCGGCGAGCGCCGTGCCGTTGCCCGCGTCGATGCAGCCCGTCACATCGCCCGCCACCCGCGCCAGCATCGCCATGCCGACCTGATCGGCCATGGCAATCAGGCTGCGGCAGCCCTTGCGCATCTCGGGGAACCGCGCGGCTTGATAATCGCGCTCGGCCTGCGCGAGCCGCGCGGCGATTTCTTCCAGTGCGCGGCAGACCACATCCTCGGCCCCCCGGTCGCCCAATTGCCGGTAGAGTGTTTCCAGCCGGTCGGCATCGAGCCGGACCCGCTCCTGCTGTTGCAGAGCTGTCACCTGTTCCACGGTCTCTCACCCGTCCCATGTCCCTCGCACCCCCACAGCGCGCCCCATAATGGCCCGTTCGAGGTTCCCAAAACGTTGAGACGGTCGGGAAAAATCGCTCGAATTCGTCTCGAATAGGGACTAAGGCACCAAGGGTCTTGCACAAGGAGACGAAAGATGGACCAAGCGCGCCCCCTGCCCACCTACCTGGTGCAGCGCTATCACGGGTGGAAGGCAACGGGCTATGCCGAGAACCAGGCCTGGTATCGCCACCTTGCCGATCAAGGCCAGCACCCGCGCGCCATGGTGATTTCCTGCTGCGACAGCCGCGTGCATGTCACCTCGATCTTCGGGGCCGATCAGGGCGAATTCTTCATCCATCGCAATATCGCAAACCTCGTGCCGCCCTTCGAGGCGGGCGGCGGCCAGCATGGCACCTCGGCGGCGGTGGAATTCGCTGTGACCGCTCTCCGGGTCGCGCATGTCATCGTGATCGGCCATTCGGCCTGCGGTGGCGCGAAGGGCTGCCAGAAAATGTGCGCGGGCGAGGCCCCCGAGCTTGAGGAGCGCACGAGTTTCGTCGGCCGCTGGCTGGAAATCCTGCGTCCCGGTTACGAGCGGGTGCAAGGCGTTGCCGACGAGCAAGCCCAGCTTCGGGCGCTCGAGAAACAGACGGTGGTGGTCTCGCTCGACAACCTCATGAGCTTTCCCTTCGTGGCCGAACGGGTCCGCGCGGGGGCGCTCTCGTTGCACGGGCTTTGGCACGATATCGGCTCGGGTGCGCTTGAACAATACGACTCGGTTCAGGACGGCTTCGTGCCGATCTGAAGCGAGAGGCGCGGACTGCCCCCGCGCGCCCATGACGCGCGGGGGATGGCTCAGGCGGCGGCTGACTGACCGGCAAAGCGGGCGTAGAAACTCTGCCCCTTGTCGGCCATTTCGCGCAGCAGTTTGGGCGTTACAAAGCGCGGCCCGAACGTCTCGGTAAGCTGATCGCATCGCTCGGCGGCGTAGGGCGTGCCGATGATGTCGAGCCACGCGAACGGCCCGCCCGACCAGGGCGCAAAGCCCCAGGCGAGGATCGCGCCCACGTCGCCCTCGCGGATGTCTTCGAGGACGCCTTCTTCAAGTGCGCGCACGGCCTCCAGCACCTGCGCGAACATCAGCCTTTGCTGCACCACTTGCAGGTCGGGCTGCTCTGCCGCGCGGGGGTATTTCTCGGCCAGACCCGGCCAATAGCCCTGCCGCTTGCCCTTTTCGTCATAGTCAAAGAACCCGGCATTGGCCTTGCGGCCCAGACGCCCCTCACCCTCCATCCAGAAGATGACCTCGTCCACCGCGCCATCCGGGTAATCGTCGCCCATGGCGGCCTTGGTCGCCCGCGCGATCTTGGCCCCCAGATCAATCGAGGTCTCGTCGACCAGTTGCAGCGGTCCCACCGGGAAGCCCAACTGCCGCGCGGCATTGTCGATGAGCGCAGGTGCCACGCCCTCGGCCACCATGCGGATACCCTCGTTGATATAGGGAATGATGCAGCGGTTGCAGTAGAAGAACCGCGCGTCATTGACGACGATCGGTGTCTTGCGAATCTGGCGCACGTAATCAAGCGCCTTGGCCACGGCGCGCGGGCCGGTCGCCTGCCCCTTGATGATCTCCACCAGCAGCATTTTCTCGACCGGCGAGAAGAAATGGATGCCGATGAAATCCTCGGGCCGGTCGCTGGCCTGTGCCAGATCGGTGATCGGCAGGGTGGAGGTGTTGGTGGCAAAGATGCAGTCGCGGCCCACCTCGGCCAGCGCCTGTTTGGTCACGCCCGCCTTGACGCCGGGGTCCTCGAACACCGCCTCGATGATCAGGTCACAGCCCTTGAGGGCTGCGTAATCGGTGGTGGCGGTGATCCGGCCCAGCACCTCGGCCTTCTTCGCCTCGGTGGCCTTGCCGCGCTTGATCCCCTGATCCATGAAATCGGCGCTATAGGCGCGGCCCTTGTCGGCGGCCTCCTGTTTCTGGTCGATGAGGACAACCTCGATCCCTGCCTGCGCCGAGACAAGGGCAATGCCCGCGCCCATCATGCCGGCCCCCAGAACGCCCAGCTTCTTTACCCGCTGATCCGGCGCGTCGGGGCGGTTCGCGCCCTTCTCCAGCGCCTCCTTGTTGATGAAAAGCGAGCGGATCATCGCGCCCGACGACGGATTCATCAGCACATTGGTGAACCAGCGCGCCTCGATTTTCAGGGCTGTGTCGAACGGCACGAGCGCGCCCTCATAGACCGCCGACAAAAGCGCCTTTGCCGCCGGGAACGCGCCTTGCGTCTTGCCGTTGACCATGGCCGAGGCCCCGACAAAGGTCATGAACCCCGCCGGGTGATAGGGCGTGCCACCGGGCATCTTGTAGCCCTTCTCGTCCCAGGGCTTGACGATGGCGGGGCCCGAGAGCACCCATTCGCGCGCCCTGTCAAGAAGCGCCTCGGCGGGCACCACCTCATCCACCACCCCGGCGGATTTGGCGCGCTTGGGATCGTTCAGCTTGCCCTCCAGCAAGAGAGGCGCCGCCGCCATCGCGCCCAGCTTGCGCGAGAGCCGTGTCGTGCCGCCCGCACCGGGGAAAATGCCGACCATGATCTCGGGCAGGCCGATCTTGGCCTTCGGGTTGTCGGCGGCAAAGATGCGGTGACAGGCGAGCGGAATCTCGAGCCCGATGCCAAGGGCCGTGCCGGGCAGGGCCGCCGCAATCGGCTTGCCGCCCTTGTTGGTCTTGGGGTCCATGCCCGCCCGCTCGATCTTGCGCAGGATGCGGTGCATGTTCATCAGCCCGTCCATCAGGCCCTGTGCGGGGTTGTCCCCCGCCATCTCCTTCATCCGGGCGATGACGTTGAGATCCATGCCACCGGCAAAAGACCCCTCCTTGCCGGAGGTGATGACGATGCCCTTGACGGTGTCATCGGCCAGTGCGTCGTCAATCAGGCTGTCCAGCAGCGGCCAGGCCTCCATCGACATGACGTTCATGGATTTTCCGGGCACGTCCCAGGTGATGATGGCGACGCCGTCGGCGCCTTTTTCCATTGTGAAATCGGTCATTTTGCAGAACTCCCCTTACACGCGCTCGATGATGGTGGCGGCGCCCATGCCGGACGCGATGCACAGCGTGGCAAGGCCGGTGCCCTTGCCGGTGCGCTCCAGCTCATCCAGAAGCGTGCCGATGATCATGGCCCCCGTCGCGCCCAGCGGATGCCCCATGGCGATGGACCCGCCATTGACGTTGACCTTCGAGGCGTCCACATCGAACGCCTGCATGAAGCGCAGCACGACGCTGGCAAAGGCCTCGTTCACCTCGAAAAGGTCGATATCGCCGATCGCCATGCCGCTGTCGCGCAGCGCCTTTTCGGTGGCAGGCACGGGGCCGGTCAGCATGATCGTCGGATCGGTGCCGATCTTGGTGGTCTGCACGATCCGCGCGCGGGGCGTGAGGCCCCATTTCTCGCCGAACGCCTTGCTGCCCACCAGCACACCGGCCGCACCATCGACGATACCGCTCGAATTGCCCGCATGGTGGATATGCTCGATCCGCTCCAGATGCGGATATTTCAGCCTGGCCACGGCATCGAAGCCGGGCATCACCTCGCCCATCGCCTGAAAGGCCGGGGTGAGCGCGCCCAGCGTCTGCATGTCGGTGCCGGGGCGCATGTATTCGTCATGATCCAGAATGGTAAGCCCGTTCTGGTCGCGCACCTCGATGATCGAGCGCGCAAAGCGCTTGTCATCCCAGGCCGCCTTGGCGCGGCGCTGCGATTCCATGGCCAGCGCGTCGGCCTCGTCACGGGTGAACCCGTATTCGGTGGCGATGATATCCGCGCTGATGCCTTGGGGGACGAAATAGGTCTCCATGGCGATCGAGGGATCGACGGCAATCGCCGCCCCGTCGCTGCCCATGGGCACGCGGCCCATCATTTCGACGCCCCCGGCGATATAACCGTCACCGGCACCCGCGCGCACCTGATTGGCGGCAAGGTTCACCGCCTCCATGCCGGAGGCGCAGAACCGGTTGATGGCAAGGCCGGGGATCCGCTCGTCCAGATCCGAGGCCAGAACGGCGGTCCGCGCAAGGCATCCGCCCTGCTCGCCCACTTGGGTGACGTTGCCCCAGATCACATCCTCGACGGCATGACCCTCAAGCCCGTTGCGCTCCTTGAGCGCGTTGAGCACCTGCGCCGAAAGGCGCGCGGCGGTCACCTCATGCAGCGCGCCATCCTTGCGGCCCTTGCCGCGCGGCGTGCGCACGGTGTCGTAGATATAGGCGTCGGTCATATCGGTCTCCTTCATTCAGGCGCGGTCAGCGGGGCTGCCGGGCATCAGGTCATAGGGGTGTTTCCAGCCGGGGGTGGCGCTGAGATTGTCCAGCCAGCGGTCGATATTGGGCCAGTCCTTGCGCTCAAACCCGAAAGGCTCGGGGTAAAAGAGATAGCCGCAGCACGAGAGATCCGCATTGCTGAGGCCCCCGCCCACGATCCAGTCACGCCCCGCGAGATGCGCATCAAGCGCGGTATAGGCGGCCTTGAGGCGGGCCTGGGTAAAGGCGATCACCTCGGCGGGCCGCTTCTCCTCGGGCAGGAAATTCATCAGGAACCGCACCATTCCGGCGGGGCTCGAAAGCTTGTGATTGTCCCAGAACATCCAGCGCAGCACCTCGCGCGCCTCCTGCGGCGTCGCGCCGCCGAACTTGCCGGTCTTCTCGGTGATATACATCTGCATGACACCCGATTGCGTCAAGGTCACGTCGCCATCCACCAGCACCGGCACCTCGCCCATCACGTTGAGCGCGCGAAACTCCGGCTGCCGCGTCTCACCCCCGAAGAAATCGACAAAGACCGGCGCCCAGTCGAGGCCCGAAAGCTCCAGCGCCAGCGCCGCCTTGTAGGCATTGCCCGATTCGCCAAAGCAGTGGAGTTTGATCGTCATGGTGTGGCTCCCGGTTGCTGGGTTGGATTTGGATATTTTTGGCAAGATGAAGCCGGGGGCTGTTCATCATTGATTAAGCTTGATGCGCTTTGATGATCTTGCGTTACAGGCTGGGAAGCCGATGGACGTGCAAGGTGAAGCCCTGTCGTCGCGCCTGATGCCAATCGGCCTGCGCGCGCGGCAGGGTGCGCCGTCGCCCGTTCATCTTGCCCCAAATATCCCCGCCGGAGGCATCCGCCATGTGCCACAAGCGCCAACGCCCCGCCCCTCACAGCGCCCTCGCAATCAGCTCTTTCATGATCTCGTTGGTGCCGCCGTAGATGCGCTGCACGCGGGCATCGGCCCACATCTCGGCGATGTCGTATTCCTGCATGTAGCCGTAGCCGCCATGCAGTTGCAGGCACTCGTCCAGCACCTCGCCCTGCGCATCGGTCAGCCAGTATTTCGCCATCGCGGCCTTTTCTACGCTCAATTCGCCGCGCATATGCTCGGTGATGCACGCGTCGAGAAAGGCGCGGGCGACTGCGGTCTTGGTCCGGCATTCGGCCAGTTTGAACCGGGTGTTCTGGAAATGCAGGATCGGGCCGCCAAAGGCCTGGCGCTCCTTGGCATAGGTGATCGTGCGCGTCACGGCACCTTCCATCGCGCCCTGAGCACCACAGGCGATGATGAGCCGTTCCTGCGGCAATTGCTCCATCATCTGGTAAAAGCCGCGCCCCTCTTCGCCGCCCAGGATGTTCTCGGGCGGGATTTCGACGTTGTCGAAGAACAATTCCGACGTATCGCCCGCGTGCATGCCCACCTTTTCCAGATTGCGCCCACGCGCGAATCCCTGCGCGCCCTCGGTTTCCACGACCACCAGCGAGATGCCCTTGGCCCCTTCCTTGGGGTCGGTCTTTGCCGCGACGATGATCAGATCGGCGTGCTGGCCATTGGTGATGAAGGTCTTCTGCCCCGAGAGCCGGTAAGCGTTGCCGTCGCGCAGCGCGCGGGTCCTGATGCCCTGCACGTCCGATCCGGCGGCAGGCTCGGTCATCGCGAGCGCGCCGACCATCTCGCCCGAGACCATCCTGGGCAGCCACGCCTTCTTCTGCTCCTCGGACCCGTAGGCGAGGATGTAATGCGCCACGATGCCGGAATGGATCGGGTTGCCCCAGCTTGCCAGATTGGCGCGGCCCTGTTCGATGCAGATCACCGCCTCATGCCCGAAATCGCCGCCCGCGCCGCCATATGCCTCGGGGATCGACGGGCAGAGCAGGCCCAGTTCGCCCGCCTCAAGCCATATCTCGCGGTCCATGATTCCCGCCTTGCGCCAGCGCGCGAAATGCGGCCGCCATTCATCATTGATGAATTTAGCGGTCATTTCCGAGAGCATATGATGCTCGTCTGTCATCCATGTCATGCCCGGGCCTCCCTTCCCTGCGGCGTCAGCGCTTGCGCGCCTCAAGCTCCGAATTGAACAGTCGCAGGCGGTGCGCGAACGTGTCCTCATTGATCACGCTGTCGAAATTCTCGAAGAGAAAGGACAGCGCCTCGCCCTCGTCCAGCCCCGCCTCTTGCGCGAACTTACGCAGGCGGCGGTAGCCATCCTCGGTCATCGCCGCGTTGAAGCGGCGGGTGAGGCGAAAGCGTTTCGGCATCTGTCCTCCCTCTCCTCGATCAGAACGCCTCGGCCTTCAGCGCCATGACGGTATCGGCCCCGCTTTCGATGCGCGCGAGGTGCAGCGCGGTCGCGGGCAGGCGGCGTTTCATGTAGTAGCGCCCGGTCGCGAGCTTGGTCTTGTAAAAGCCTTCGTCCGGGGTGCCACTATCAAGCGCCGCATGCGCCGCCTTGGCCATCCGCGCCCACATCAGCCCAAGGCAGACATGGCCGAAAAGGTGCATGAAGTCATACGATCCGGCAAGCGCGGCGTTGGGGTTCTTCATGCCGTTCTGCATGAAGAACATGGCCGAGGCTTGCAGGTCCTTGGACGCCGCCTTGAGCGGATCGAGGAAATCGGCCTTCAGCGCCGCGTTGCCCTCGTTCTCCTTGAGGAAGGTTTTCACCATCTCGAAGAAGGCCATGACATGCTTGCCGCCGTCCTGCGCCAGCTTGCGGCCCACCAGATCGAGGGCTTGTACGCCATTCGCACCCTCGTAGATCATGGCGATGCGGGCGTCGCGGGTGAATTGCGACATGCCCCATTCCTCGATATAGCCGTGACCGCCATAGACCTGCTGCGCGCGCACGGTCATGTCATAGCCTTCGTCGGTGAGGAAACCCTTGATGACGGGCGTCATCAGCGAGATCAGCCCCTCAGCGGCGGCATCATTGCCGCGATGCGAGCGGTCGATGAGTTCCGCGCCCCAGAGCATGAAGGCGCGCGCGCCCTCGATGAACGATTTCTGGTCCATCAGCGAGCGGCGGATGTCGGGGTGCACGATCAGCGGATCGGCAGGGCCGTTGGGGTTTTCCGTCCCCGTGACAGCGCGCCCTTGCAGGCGGTCCTTGGCATAGGCGAGCGCGTTCTGATAGGCGACCTCGGCCTGTGCCAGACCCTGCATGCCGACGCCAATACGGGCCTCGTTCATCATGGTGAACATGGCGCGCATGCCCTTGTGTTCCTCGCCCAAGAGCCAGCCGGTGGCGCCGTCATAGTTCATCACGCAGGTCGAATTGCCGTGAATCCCCATCTTTTCCTCGATCTTGCCGCAGCTCACGCCGTTGCGCGCACCAAGGCTGCCATCCTCATTCACGATGAATTTCGGCACGATGAAGAGCGACACGCCCTTGATGCCCTCCGGCCCGCCGGGGATCTTCGCCAGCACGAGGTGGATGATGTTCTCGGCCATGTCATGCTCGCCCGCCGAGATGAAGATCTTTTGGCCGGTCACCTTGTAGCTGCCATCGCCCTGCGGCTCGGCCTTGGTGCGCATCAGGCCCAGATCGGTGCCGCAATGCGGCTCGGTCAGGTTCATCGTGCCGGTCCAGTCGCAACTGGCCATTTTCGGCAGATATGTCGCTTTTTGAGCGTCGCTGCCATGCACGAGGATCGCCGAAGCCGCGCCATGGGTCAGGCCGTGATACATGGTAAAGGCCTGGTTGGAGGCCGAGAACATCTCGCCCACCGCGGTGCCAAGGATGTATGGCATGTATTGCCCGCCGTATTCCTCGGGCAGGTCGAGCGCGGTCCAGCCGCCCTCGCGGACCTGATCGAAGGCCGCCTTGAAGCCCGTGGGCGTGCGGACCACGCCGTTTTCCAGAACGCAGCCTTCGGTATCGCCCACAGCGTTGAGCGGCATCAACACCTCGGAGGCGATCTTGCCCGCCTCCTCCAGAACGGCACCGGTGAAATCGGCCTCAAGCTCGGCATAGCCGGGCACGTCCTGTTCGGAGACGTTCAGCACCTCGTGCAGCACGAATTGCATGTCGCGGGTGGGGGCGGTGTAGCTGGGCATGTCTTTTCTCCCTTGAAACGGTCAGGCCGCTTATTCGGCGGCTTTTTTCGGATCCCTGAGCGAGGCGAGCATGCGCGCGCCCCATGTCATCTGTTCGCGCAGATCGGTGATGGCGGCGTCGAGCGCCGCGCGCTCGGCCTCCATCGCGGCGAGGCGGGTCTGCGCCACCTCGTAGGCGGCGGTGATCTGCGTGTATTGCTGGTCGCCCTTGTCGTAGAGGTCGAGCAATTGGCGCAGGTCCTCGAGGCTGAAGCCGAAGCGCTTGCCGCGCAGAATCAGCTTGAGCCGGGCGCGGTCGCGCCGGGTAAAGAGCCGCCTTTGCCCCTGCCGGATCGGCGACAGAAGCTCTTTTGATTCGTAGAAACGCAGGGTGCGGGGGGTCACTTCGAATGCCTCACACATCTCGCGGATGGTCATGGTTGTCTCGCTCATGGCTTTGCCCTTGTCGCACAGGATATGCCGACAATCTGAGGGGGCTTGACCATGGTTACAACAGCCGCACGGCTTTACGTAACCGCTACGTCACGTCACTTTTAAATTGACGTAAGATCAAGAAAGGTAAACCGATGCGCGGCGCAATTATCTTGCCGCTACGTCACCCCAGACTCGCCTCGGTGTCGTCGCGCAGCTTGCGCAATTCGTCCATGGCGTCGTCGATCTGGGCGCGCTGTTCGGCCAGCTCGGCAAGCTGCCGGTTGGCCAGTGCGATCCAGTGGCGCATCTGCGCCTCGGTGCCTTCTTTTTCATAGATGAGCAGCCATTGCCGGATCTCCTCGAGCGCAAAACCGAATTTGCGGCCCCGCAGGATGAGCGTCATGCGCGCGCATTCGCGCGGGCCATACCAGCGGGCGCGCCCGTCGCGTTCGGGTCGCAAAAGCTCGATATACTCGTAATAGCGCAACGTGCGCGGCGTCACATCGAAGCGCGTGCACATCTCCTTGAAGGACAGTCGCTTGTCGGACATTCCCCCCTCCCTTTGAAGGAAGGTTAGGGCCAAGTCCCGGTTTGCGCAACAGCCACCCTTGCCCCCGCGCCGATTTGCCCGCCATAAAGGGCGAGAGCGAGGCGGAGGCGAGATGGAAAGCCAGAAGGACAGGATCGCACGGCAGTTCATGGAGGCGCTGCCGCACGCGCGCGCGCTCGGGATGCGGTTGACGCTTCTGGAGGAGGGGCAGGCGCGGATCGAGATGGATTACGATCCGCGATTCGTTGGCGACCCCGAGACGGGCGTGATTCACGGCGGCGCGGTCTCGGCGCTGATGGATACGTGCTGTGGTGCCGCAGCGATGAGCCATCCCGACGCCCCCGGCGGCACCGCGACGATTGATCTGCGCATCGACTACATGCGCCCCGCTACGCCGGGCCAGACGATCCGGGCCGAGGCCGAATGCTATCACATCACCCGCTCGGTGGCCTTCGTGCGCGCCCGTGCGATGGACGATGACGCGGCCCTGCCCGTTGCCACCGCCACCGGCGCCTTCACCGTGGAGGGCAAGTGATGGCGCGGCCCCGTCCCGAACCGGTGCAGGTGGTCAAGCAGCGCCGCGATGCCGCCCTCAAGGCGCTTGTGGATGGCGTCCCCTATATCGGCTTTCTCGGTGTCGGGTTCGAGCGGCGCGGCGACGAGCTGACCGCGATCATGCCGTTCGAGGAAAAACTCATCGGCAATCCGCTGCTGCCCGCGCTTCATGGCGGCGCGACGGCGGCGTTTCTGGAGATCACGGCAATCATCGGGCTGAGCTGGGCCACGCTCTGGGAAGAGATCGAGAGCGGCGCGGTCGATCCCCGGACGCTGACCGAAGGCCGCCTGCCGCGCCTGCCCAAAACCATAGATTTCACCGTTGATTACCTGCGCTCCGGCCTGCCGCGCGATGCCTATGCGCGCGCGCAGGTCAACCGCTCCGGCCGTCGCTATGCCAGCGTCCATGTCGAGGCGTGGCAGGACAATCATGCGCGCCCCTTCGCGCAGGCCACCGGGCATTTCGTCATGCCGCGCCGCGATGGCTGAGGCGGCCCGGCCCGTCACCCATGGCCGGGTCCTGAAAATCGCCATTCCCATCGTCATCTCCAACGCCACCGTGCCGATCCTTGGCGCGGTGGATACCGGCGTGGTGGGGCAATTGGGGCTGGCGGCACCCATCGGGGCGGTGGGGCTGGGCGCGATCATCCTGACGGGCGTCTACTGGGTGTTCGGCTTTTTGCGCATGGGCACGACGGGGCTGACCGGTCAGGCGCTCGGCGCGGGGCAGGGGGGTGAGGTGGCGGCGCTGCTCACGCGCGCGCTCATGATCGGGTTTGCGGGCGGTGTCGCGGTCATCGCGCTGCAATGGCCGCTTTTCGCGGCGGCGTTTCTTGTCGCCCCCGCCAGCGCCGAGGTCGAGGGCATGGCGCGCGGCTACATGGCCATCCGCGTCTGGTCCGCGCCCGCGATGATCGCACTTTACGGCGTCACCGGCTGGCTCATCGCGCAGGAACGCACACGCGCCGTGCTCGGTATTCAGGTGCTGATGAACGGGCTCAACGTGGGCCTTGATCTGTGGTTCGTCCTTGGCCTCGGCTGGGGTGTCGAAGGCGTGGCGCGCGCCACCGTGATCGCCGAATGGGGCGGGCTGGCGCTTGGCCTCTGGTTTTGCCGCGCGGCCTTCGGCGTGCCCGCATGGCGCGACTGGCCGCGCGTGTTCGACCGCGCGCGCCTGCGCAACATGGCCTCGGTCAATGGTGATATCCTGCTGCGCTCGCTCATGTTGCAGGCGATTTTCGTCTCTTTCCTCTTTCTCGGCGCGGGTTTCGGCGATGTGACGCTCGCGGCCAATCAGGTGCTGTTGCAGTTTCTCAATATCACCGCCTATGCGCTCGACGGCTTTGCCTTCGCCGCCGAGGCGATTGTCGGTCAGGCCTATGGCGCGCGCGCGCTCGCCATCCTCCGGCGCGGCGCGCTTTTGTCGAGCTTCTGGGGCTTTGTGATCTGCCTGGGCATCGCGGCGGGCTTCGCACTCTTTGGCGGCGCGATCATCGACCTGATGACAACCGCGCCCGAGGTCCGTGAGCAGGCACGCCGCTTCTTGCCCTATACCGTGGCCGCACCCCTGCTGGGCTTGGCACCTTTCATGCTCGACGGCATCTTCATCGGGGCGACCCGCTCGCGCGACATGCGCAACATGATGGCGTTGAGCCTTGCGGTCTATGTCGCGGCGGTTGCCGCGATGGTGCCGACCTTGGGCAATCACGGCCTCTGGCTGGCGCTGCTCATCAGCTTTGTTGCGCGCGGCATCACGCTGGGCCTGCGTTACCCGGCATTGGAGCGGGGGATGGTCAGTCCACGCTCCTGAGCCGGGTGCGTTGCACCAGCGCCACTGCGAGCAGCGGCAGGGCGACGGTCAGGCCGCTCACGATCAGGATCAGAACGCCCAACTGGCTGTAATCGGCGGGGGTTGTGACCGCGCCGCTCACCGGGTCCCGCACCTCGCGCGTCACCACCAAAACCTGGTTGAGATACTTGGTGAAAAGCGAACTGGCCGACAGCGCCAGATTGGTGAACGACGCCATCACGGCAAAGAATGTGGCCTTGAGATCGGGCGGCGCGTTGCGCGCGATCCAGGCCAGCATCGGGATCATCGCGATCTGGCCCAGGGGCGATTCGAGCGCGGTATCCATGACCGCGATGAAGCGCGCGTCGACCACGCCCCCGGTGAGTGGTGCGGTGATGTCCTGAATGCCGTAATACAGCCCGATATTGGGCAGCG
Source organism: Roseovarius sp. MBR-6 (assembly GCF_040547525.1). Taxonomy (NCBI): domain Bacteria; kingdom Pseudomonadati; phylum Pseudomonadota; class Alphaproteobacteria; order Rhodobacterales; family Roseobacteraceae; genus Roseovarius; species Roseovarius sp. MBR-6. Next base: position 23,884 of record NZ_JBEPPW010000017.1, read on the forward strand.
ACAGCACCCCGCCCGCCACGGTCAGGATCACGATGATATAGACGATCGTGTGATTGGCGATGAGCGGGCGCAGGATGACCATGCCGACAAGGGTGAGCATCGAGGCAATGAGCGACAGAACCGAAAGGAACTGCTGATCGAACCCCAGTGCATCTATGGCAAACCAGGTATAGCCGTCGCCGACCCGTGGCACCGCGCGATAGATGAAGATGAGGAGCGCCGTGCCGATGAGCGTGCGCGCCTGCGCCACCGGCAGCACCGCCACAAGCTGACGCATGAGCAAGAGCACGATCGCCATCGACCCGGCAAAGATGATCTCCTGCCCGAAGGGAATATCGCTCAGCCCGATGGTGAGAGAGAGCGCGACAAACCCCGCACCGCCGACGAAATACCACGGGTTCGGCGTGGTCTCCTCGCCCGGCTGCTCAAAAAGCGCGTCGGCCTCGGCCTCGGTCAGGCCCCGCCCCAGAAGCCCCCGGCGCGCGCGCCATTTCTGCACGCCCGCCAGGATCACGCCCGAGACCGAGACCAGCGGAATCGCCAGCGCCGCAAGGTAAATACTGGCGTAGACCGCGCGCTTGCCGTCGGCATCCAGCGCCTCGATCCCCGAGAACATCGTGATGTTGAGCAGCGCCACCGCCACCGTGCCGCTGATCAGCGCGAAGCGCCCCAGCGTCTGCATCGTGGTATGCAGCGCGCGCGAGGTCTCGGGGGTGAGCGGCGCGCCGGTCTCGTCAAATCGCGGCACCGCCTCGACCGACATGGCATCGGCCACCGCATCCTGAATCACAAGGCCCGTCGGCGCCAGCAGGTAGGAGGTCACATACCACGCGCCCATCGGCATGATCGCGGTCATCATGCCGGTCTGCGTGAGCAACAGATACATGATGAAAACCGACAGCCCGATCAGCCCCGCGCCCAGATAGACCAGCAGCCATTTCCACCGCCACATGATATCGACCAGATGGCCGAGCGGCATCTTGAGGGCCCAGGGCAGTCCCGCCCAGAAGGCCAGGCCGGCAAGGAAAGCCGCCGAGAGGTCAAGATATTCCTTCACGAAAAAGGTGCCCACGATCATCGTCAGCCCCGAGAACCCGGCGGCGAAATAGACCATCAGCGGCGGCAGGAAGGTCCAGCGCATTTGCCGCGCAAGATCAAAGAGGACGGCATCGATCCAGCGGGCGGCGGCGCTCATGCGGCCCCCCATGTCGCCGGGGCGGCCTGAAGCGCGGGTGCGACCAGGTCGAGTGTCTCGGCGGGCAGGATCACCAGAAGTTTGGGCGCGGTCACCTCGAGCCGCACCGGGCCTTCGGCAATATTCGAGGTGCCGATGCGCCCGTCAGGAGCCAGGCGCAGCCCGCTAATGGGCCAGCGCAACCCGTCCGAGGCCCCCTCGACCGCGCCCATCGGAAAAAGCGACACGCGGCACCCGGCCTCAAGCGGGAGTGACAGGGCAGGCGGGCACAGAAACATGAGATCCACCTCCCCCAGCAGGATGCAGCGCTGCGCGGCGTGGCGCACGAGTGCCGTGCAGGCGGCCATCTGATGATCGAGCCGGTCGCCGGTAAATCCCACCCCGATCAACAGCGGCGCGCCGACATGGGCAAGACATTTCTCGAAATCGGTCGTGTCCTGATCCGCCATCGGGTGCAGGACGCTATCGGGCAGGCGGGCGCGCGCCACCGCACTGATACTGTCGAAATCACCGATCACCGCGCGCAGACTCAACCCCGCCGCCAGCGCGGTATCGGCCCCGCCATCGGCGGCCACCACCTGCGACGCATGGCTCAACGCAGCGCTCAGCCGTTCAGGCGCGACCGTGGCCCCGCCGATAAGCGCAATTGGCTGATTTTCGCGAACAATCATTATCTGATGGCCGTTATCGTTGCCTTAACTCTTCTGATGTCACATTCCGACCACGAAATGATACTGTAAAGATCGAAGAATCGGGCCGCTTTAGACGCGGAGTTCATGGTAAACACTGTCTTTGCAGGCAAGCAAAGCGAGCTATTCACATGGTAGGTTCAAGCAAGATACTTACAGTCTCCTACGGCACGTTTTCGTGCACGTTGGAAGGTTTCGACGATTCATTCGATACGATGAAGGCGATTGCAGAGTATTTCCGCGATCTCGCCGCCGATGACCGCTATTTCGGGGCCGAACCGCCGACACCGGATGCCGAGATGCTGGCGCGCATCGCCGAGCGTGAAATCGCACGCCGGGTCGAGGCGCACGAGCATCAGGGCCGGATCGTGCTCCGGGCGCAGGACGGGGCCACGCCCATGTCTGCCCTTGCGGGCACCGCGGCGCTTGCCCCGTCCGGGTCGCGTCCCGGGGCTGCGGCCGAGACCGACAGTCGGCCCGAGGCTGGCGCGCCCGCGGCGGGGACATCAGAGGCAGAGAAGGCCGCGCCGGACGCTGCGCCCGATGTCGCTGACCTGCCCGCGAATATGGCCGAGGACCCTGCGCAGGACATGACCGACGCCCCCGAAGCCGCCCCCGAACCCGAGGGCGTTGCGGATATCGCTGGTGCGGCTGGCGACGCAGACGAAGATGCGCCCGAGGCAGAGTGGCTTGCCGAGCGCGAAAGCCGCGCCGCGCCGCAGGATCTTGCCGCGAAGCTGGACCTGATCCGCTCGGTTGTCGGTGCGGACGAGCAGTATAGCGAAGATGAGCACGCGCAGGATTTTGTCGAGCCGGACCCGGTGGATACGTCGCTTTGGCCCGATGCGGCCGCGCCGGTCTCCGAGGTGATGGACGCCTCGGAGGACCGCGTGGATGACGAGCCGGAGACAATGGACGGTCCGATCTGGACAGAAATGCCTGACGCGGCCATGACGGATGCGCCGGAGCCGGAGGCCCGTGATCCTCAGGACGAGGCGACCCTGACGGAGGCCGCGCCGGAGGTGTCAGGGGAGGCCGTTCGTTGGGAGAGCTTCGAGGACGAGGATGAGAATGACACGGCGGTGCTGACGGCCTTTGACGATGGCGCGCTCACTGCTGACGATTTGAGCGCGGTCGACGCGCCCGAAACCATGAAAGACCCCGAAGCCGCAGACGATACGGCGTTCGAGGACACCCTTGCCGCGCTCATGGCGGATGCCGGGGTGCCAGCGATCGAAGCGCCAGAGGCCGAACGTGCAGAGGACGACGCAGAGACTTCGTCTCCCGATACCGTGCGCCCTGCGCGTGTGCTCAAGGTCAAGCGATCCGATTTCGAGGCGGCGCGCGCCGAGGGTCTCTTCGAGGAGACGGGCGAGGACGAGATCGACCAGGACGACGGCCCGACGGGCAACATATTCGATGAGGATGACAGCCCGCTCAGCGCCGAGGAAGAGGCGGATCTGCAACGCGAACTGGCCGCGCTTGACGCCGAACTCGGCGATGAAACCGGTGAGGCCGATCAGCCCGACGCCATGCAAGAGCCGGAGACCGTCGCGGACAGATCCGAGCGCGTCAAGTTCGAGGATGTCGCCAGGGAAAACGACCTCGCGCGGATTTTCGACGAGGCCGATACCCAGATGGCCGCCCCCGAGACCAGCCGCCGCCGCAACACCATCCAGCACCTGCGTGCAGCCCTGGCTGCGACCCGCGCGGAAAAGGACGCCGGCGCGGACCTGACCCGCAAGCCGGATGCCAATCCGTATCGCGGCGATCTGGCCGCCGCCGTGCGCCCGCGCCGCCCCGAGGCGCTTGCCGCGCCCGCGCGCAGCGCGCGCCCCGAAGAGCCGCGCGCTGCCCCGCTCAAGCTGGTTGCCGAACAGAGGGTGGACACCCAACGCGCGCCGGTGCAACCGCGCCGCATCACCACACAGAAACCCGAGGTTCTGGAGGCGGTCGAGGGCGGGTTTTCGGAGTTTGCCGAAGAACTTGGCGCCACCGCGCTGCCCGATCTGCTGGAAGCGGCCGCAGCCTATCTCGCCGATGTCGAGGGCCGCACGCAGTTTTCGCGCCCGATGCTCATGGGCAAGCTGAGGGAAGTCGACGAGGAAGGGTTCTCCCGCGAAGAAGGGCTGCGCTCATTCGGCAAGCTTCTGCGCGAAGGCAAGTTGCAAAAACTGTCGGGCGGGCGCTTTGCCGTCACCGAGGAAACCGAGTTTCGGGCCGAGGCGCGTCGCCGGGCCGGATGAGCGCATGAGCGTAAAGCCGATGACGGTCTAGAACAAGGCAGGCCGGGCGCGTTTCCCGGCCTGCTTTACTGTGGTGTTCCCGTGATCAGATGCCGTTCAGGTGGCGCGCGACACCGGGCGTCCGGTGTAGACCCGCGCGCCGACGCGCACCTGCATCAGGCCGTTGGCGAGCAAGCGCACGAAAATGCCCTGAATGGACACGGCCGTGCCGAGTTGGATGGTGCGAAACATGATCTCCCCCCGATCATGGTGAACATATCCCCGTGTGACAGCACGAAACCCCGTTCACCTGTCCCGAGTGTGACAAGTCTGTTGCAATGATCAATACAATTTCGCGCGATGGGACGAATTGACCACGATCAAACAGGCGTGCACTCAAAGCCAGTCGCGCAGAATCGGGATCAGCGGCAGATCGGCGGGGGGCATGGGATAGGTGCGCAACTCCTGCGCGCGCACCCATTTGAGCGCTTGGCCCTCGCGCCCCTGCGGGGTGCCCTCCCATTTGCGGCAGGCGAAAAGCGGCATGAGCAAATGAAAATCGGCATAGCTGTGGCTGGCAAAGGTCAGTGGCGCAAGGCAGGACGCCCAGGTGCCGATCCCCAACTCCTCATGCAACTCGCGGATCAGGGCCGCCTCGGGCGTCTCGCCCGGCTCGACCTTGCCGCCGGGAAATTCCCACAGCCCCGCCATGGATTTGCCCATCGGCCGCTGCGCCAGCAGCACGCGCCCGTCCACGTCGATCAGCGCCACCGCCGACACCAGAATGGTTTTCACGAGCGATAATCCGCGTTGATCTCGATATAGCCGTGGGTCAGATCGCAGGTCCAGACCCGCGCCGTGCCCCCGCCAAGGCCCAGATCGACATGGATCACGATGCTCTCGCTCTTCATGTAGGCGGCGGCCTTTCCCTCGTCATGCGCGGGGCTGACCTCGCCGTCGCGCGCCACTTCGTGGGTGCCGAACCAGATCGAGAGCCTATCCCGGTCGGCCCGCGCGCCGGATTTGCCGACCGCCATGACGACGCGGCCCCAGTTGGGATCCTCGCCCGCGATGGCGGTCTTGATCAGCGGTGAATTGGCGATGGATTTGGCGTGGATATGTGCCTCGGCATCCGAGGCGGCACCGGTCACCGAGACCTCGACGAATTTCGTCGCCCCCTCGCCGTCGCGCACCACCTGATGCGCGAGATCAAGCATGACCCGGCGCAGCGCCTCCATGAAACCGACGTTGTTTTCCGTCGCGCGCACGCCCGAGGCACCGGTCGCCGCCATCAGAAGCGTGTCGGAGGTGGAGGTGTCGCTATCGACGGTGATACAGTTGAAGGTGGTGCGGTTGAGGGCGCTCACCATGTCCTGCAACACCGCCTGCTCCATCGCGGCATCGGTGAAGATGTAGACCAGCATCGTCGCCATGTCGGGCGCGATCATGCCGGAGCCCTTGGCAATGCCGGCGATGTGCACGCTCTGCCCGTCAATGGCGATGGTCTCGCCCGCGCCCTTGGGAAAGGTGTCGGTGGTCATGATCGCGCGCGCGGCGGCGTCGATTCCGCCCGGCGCAAGACGGTCCGCCAGATCGTCGATGCAGGCGGTGATGCGCGCGTGGGGCAGCGGCTCGCCGATCACGCCGGTGGAAGAGGTAAAGACCCGCGCCGCCGGTATCCCGAGCCGCTCGGCCACGGTCCCTGTCACCGCCTCGACCGAGGCCACGCCGCGCCGCCCGGTAAAGGCATTGGCATTGCCCGAATTGACGAGGATCGCCGCACCGGGGCCGGGATCGCCGCCGATCTTGGCCTGACAATCCAGCACCGCCGCCGAGCGCGTGGCCGAGCGGGTGAACACCCCGGCCATGGCCGTGCCCGGCGCGAGGCTGACCAACAGAACATCGGTGCGGCCCTGATAGCGCACCCCCGCCTGCGCCGTCGCAAAGCGCACACCGCCGATTTCCGGCAGGTCGGGAAAGGCGGCGGGTGCCAGAGGCGAAAGCGGCGCGGGCTTGCCCATGGCGTCAGTTCTCCAGAAGGTCGAGCCGGTTGATCAGCTCGGGATTGGCGGCATCGCCTGCGGCGCGCTCGATCGTTGTGCCTGCTTCGAGCGTGGCGAGATAGGCTTCGAAGGCCTGCCGCTGAATCTCGTCCGTCAGATCAAGCCGCACCTCGTCGAGGGTCGGGCGCTCCTTGATCCGGGTCTCGTTGAGTTGAATGACATGCCACCCGAACTGGGTCTGCACCGGGGCCGAGACCTGACCCACCTCAAGCGCGGACACCGCGTCGAAGAATTCCGGCACCATCACGCCGTCGGCGAACCAGCCAAGCTCGCCACCAGAGGGGCCGGAGGGCCCGACCGAATGCGCTTGCGCCAGCGCGGCGAAATTCGCGCCGCCCTCAAGCTCGGTCACAAGCTTTGCAGCCTCTTCCTCGGTTTCGACAAGGATATGGGCGGCGCGATACTCGGTCTCGTCCTCGGCATTGGCGAATTCGGCCTCATAGGCAGCTTGCAGCGCCTCTTCGGTCACCGCATCGCCGGTCACGCGGGTGATCACCTCGGCGGCAAGGATCGCGCGGCGCTCGTTCTCGAGCCGCAACTGCGCAAGTTCCGACGGCTCACCGTCGAGCGCCTGCATCAGCAGGGTCTGCTGCACGAGCTGATCAAGCACGCCCTTGAACAGAACCTCGGGTGGAACCTGATTGTATTGCTCGGGCAGGCTCGCCCGCAGCGCAAGGACATGGCCAAGGGTGATCTCGGTCCCGCCCACCGTGGCCAGCACGGTCTCGCGCGAGGTTGTATCCTGTGCCGTCGCGGGCGCGCCAAACGCGAGCGCGGCAACCGCGACCGTGGAAAGAAACTGTCGGAACATCAGGCCATCCTTTATCCAAAGAGCCGCAGCGCCGTCCAGGCACGCGACGTTGACACTTCTCGGGCTGCCGCTTACATCGCCTTGAGTTGTGGCGCGCGGGGCCGATCCGTGCCCGTTCTAGGGCGCAGGCGCAGGCGGGGCAAGCGATTGCCGGTCACGAACGGATAAAACGGCGGGAACGGACAGAACATGCTGGGTATTGGATCGATTGCCAGAAAGGTGTTTGGCACGCCGAACGACCGCAAGATCAAGGCAACCCGCCCGCTGATCGCGCAGATCAACGCGCTCGAGCCGGAATTCGCGGCGCTGAGCGATGCCGGGCTGATCGAGAAAACCGAAGAGTTCCGCAAGCGCATTGCCGGCGGCGAAGGTCTTGACGCGCTTCTGCCGGAGGCCTTCGCCAATTGCCGCGAGGGCGCGCGCCGCGCGCTCGGCCTGCGCGCCTTCGACGTGCAGCTGAAGGGCGGGATATTCCTGCATCAGGGCAATATCTCGGAGATGAAGACCGGTGAGGGCAAGACGCTTGTCGCCACCTTGCCTGCCTATCTCAACGCGCTTTCGGGCAAGGGCGTGCATGTCGTCACGGTGAACGATTATCTTGCCAAACGCGATGCCGAATGGATGGGCAAGGTCTTTGCCGCGCTCGGCATGACCACGGGCGTGGTCTATCCGCAGCAGCCGGAGCATGAGAAGAAGGCCGCCTATGCCGCCGATGTGACCTATGCCACCAACAACGAGCTTGGTTTCGACTATCTGCGCGACAACATGAAATCTTCGCTCGAGGACATGAACCAGCGCGGGCACAATTTCGCCATCGTGGACGAGGTGGACAGCATCCTCATTGACGAGGCGCGCACGCCGCTGATCATTTCCGGCCCCAGTCAGGACCGCAGCGAGCTTTACCAGACCATCGACACGGTGATCCCCGAGTTGCAGGACGACCATTTCAAACTCGACGAAAAGACCCGCTCGGTCACCTATACCGACGAGGGCAACGAGTTTCTCGAACAGCTTCTGCACGCGCGCGGCCTCTTGCCCGAGGGGCAGTCGCTTTATGACCCCGAGAGCACCACGATCGTTCACCACGTCAATCAGGGCCTGCGCGCGCACAAGCTCTTTCACAAGGACAAGGAATACATCGTCCGTGGCGGCGATGTGGTCCTCATTGACGAGTTCACCGGCCGGATGATGGCGGGGCGTCGGCTGTCGGACGGGCTGCATCAGGCGATCGAGGCCAAGGAGGGCTGCCCGATCCAGCCCGAGAACGTGACCCTCGCCAGCGTCACTTTCCAGAACTATTTCCGCCTCTACGACAAGCTTGCCGGCATGACCGGCACCGCCCTGACCGAGGCCGAGGAATTTGCCGAAATCTACGGACTTGGTGTGGTCGAGGTGCCGACCAACCGCCCCATCGCCCGAATCGACCAGGATGATGCCGTCTATCGCACCGCGCGCGAGAAATTCGAGGCCATTGTCGAAGAGATCCGCGAGGCCCATGTCAAGGGACAGCCGATTCTCGTCGGCACGACCTCGATCGAGAAATCCGAGATGCTGAGCGGACTGCTCACGCAGGCCAGGATCCCGCATAACGTGCTCAACGCGCGCCAGCACGAAAAAGAGGCGCAGATCATTGCCGATGCGGGCAAGCTCGGGGCGGTGACGATTGCCACCAACATGGCCGGACGCGGCACCGACATCAAGCTTGGCGGCAATGTCGAGTTCAAGATCATGGAGGCCATCGCCGCCGATCCGGACGGTGATCCCGAGGCGATCCGGACCCGGATCGAAGAGGAACACGCCGCTGACGAGGAGGCCGTGAAACAGGCGGGCGGGCTCTTCGTGCTCGCCACCGAACGCCACGAAAGCCGCCGCATCGACAACCAGTTGCGCGGGCGCTCGGGCCGTCAGGGCGATCCGGGCAAATCCGCCTTCTTCCTCAGCCTCGAAGACGACCTGATGCGCATTTTCGGCTCTGAACGGCTGGAAAAGGTGCTCTCGACCCTCGGCATGAAAGAGGGGGAGGCCATCATCCACCCTTGGGTGAACAAATCGCTGGAACGCGCGCAGGCCAAGGTCGAGGGGCGCAATTTCGACATCCGCAAGCAGTTGCTGAAATTCGACGACGTGATGAACGAACAGCGCAAGGTGATCTTCAAGCAGCGTCTCGACATCATGAAGGCCGAGGATCTGAGCGGCATCATCGGCGATATGCGCGGCGAGGTCATCGCCGATCTGGTCGATGAATTCATGCCACCCAAAAGCTATGCGGATCAATGGGATACCGAAGGTCTGCGCGACGCTGTGCGCGAGCGGCTCAACATGGATCTGCCGGTGGTGGACTGGGCCGCCGAAGAGGGCGTGGACGACGAGGTGATCATCGAACGGCTCGACCGCGCCGGCAACGAGATGATGGCCGCCAAGGCCGCGCAATTCGGCCCCGAGACCATGCGCATGATCGAAAAGCAGATGCTCTTGCAGACGATCGACGCCAAGTGGCGCGATCACCTGCTGACGCTGGAACATCTGCGCTCTGTGGTCGGCTTCCGCAGCTATGCGCAGCGCGATCCGCTCAACGAATACAAGACCGAGGCGTTCCAGCTCTTCGAGGCGATGCTCGACGGTCTGCGCGCCGATGTGACGCAGAAATTGTCACAGATACGGCCCATGACCGAGGACGAACAGACCGCGCTCATGCGCGATCTGGCGCAGCAACGCGCGGCGATGGAGGCGGCGGCAACGGTGCCTGCGGACGACGCCGCGTTTCCCGATGCGATCCCCGGTTTCGACGAGGCGGATACCGCCACATGGGGCAATCCGGGGCGCAACGATGCCTGCCCCTGCGGCTCGGGCAAGAAGTTCAAACATTGCCACGGGCGGCTTGCCTGACGGCCTGATTGTGTCCGTGATCGTGCCACGGTCAGGCCTTTTTTAACGCCTATCCCTCATGCTGTCCTTTTACAGGCATGGAGGGCATGATGGCCCAGATCAGACGGTATATCGTGGCTGGCGGCACGCTCGCCTGCGCGCTTGGAATAGCTTTTTTCATGCAGTCCGGGCAGGGTTCGGCCCCGGTTGCCCCGCAACAGGCGTCCGTCGTGGTGGAGCCTCCGGTGGAAATCACGCAGATCGAGCTGACCGCCGCGCCGGCCCTGCCGTCGATGCCCGCGCCAGAGGTGTTGCCCGGCGCGTCGGCCACGCGCGTCGTGGCGCGTGACATGCCCCTGCCGGACACTCTGCCGATGGAGGAGGCTGCCCCCGGTTTCACCTGCGAGGTGGCGATGAGCGCGACGGTGCTCGACGCGGCGATGGTGCGTCTCGATATCGAAGCCCCGTGTCAGCCGAGTGCGCGGTTCACCCTGCACCACACCGGCATGATGGTCTCGGGCCTCACCAATGCGCAGGGCTACGGCTGGATCACGGTGCCCGCGCTTGCCGAGGCGGCGGTGTTCATCGCCTCCTTCGAGGGGGGAGAGGGGGCCGTGGCCACGGCGCAGGTGCCGGACCTGTCGGACTATGACCGATTCGTCGTGCAATGGAACGGCGATGCCGAGAGCCTGCGGCTCCACGCGCTTGAATTCGGGGCCGATTTCGGCGATCCTGGCCATGTCTGGAGCGGGGCCGCCTCGAATGACGCAGATGGTGTGCTCGTGCGCCTCGGGGCGGATATGCTTTCCCCTGCCTTTCGCGCTGAAATCTATTCCTTCCCGACGGCGAACGCTCTGCGCGACGGCGCTGTCACTCTGCGGCTGGAGGCCGAAGTGACCGACGCCAATTGCGGCCGCGAGCTTGAGGCACAAAGCCTGAGCCTCGGGGCGACCGGGCGGCTCAGCGTGCTCGATGTCGTTCTGGCGATGCCCGATTGCGCCGCCTTGGGCGAGTTTCTCGTGTTGCAAAACCTCTTTGATGACCTGAAGATCGCGCAGAATTGACGGTGCGGCTTCAGGGGGCAGAGCATGGCGGGACTGCGGGCGGCCAGCCTCGCTGCGGTATTGGTCTGGGTAATGGGGGGGACGCTTGCCGCGCAGGATGTCACGCTGCGGTCGCATGACGGCACGGTAGAGATCGACGGCGATCTTCTCGGCTATGACGGCGAGTTCTACCGCGTGGACACCGCCTATGGCGAGTTGACGGTCGATGGCTCGGGCGTCACCTGCGAGGGGCCGGGCTGCCCGGATCTTCAGGCTTTCGTTGCGCGTCTCGTGGCCTCAGGCGCGCCCAGCATCGGGCGTGTGCTCATGCCGGCCCTGCTCGAGGCTTTCGCCATCCGCGATTCCTATCACCTCAAGCGTCATGATGCCGGGCCGGATCTGCTGCATTTCACCCTGCATCCGGCACAGGATCCCGAGACCGTTCTGGGCGATTTCCGGTTCCGGCTGACCAATTCCGCCGAGGGTTTTGCCGATCTTCTGGCCAACGAGGCCGATATTGCCATGACCCTGCGCGAGGCGCAGCCCGACGAGCGTGCGCATGCGCGCGCGGCGGGTCTCGGCGATCTGACGCAGCCCGGACGCCTGCGTGTGCTGGCGCTCGACGCCCTCATCCCCGTGGTTGCCCCCGCCAACCCGGTGCAAGGGCTGAGCCTGCGCCAACTGCGTGACGTGCTATCGGGCAAGATCGTCAGTTGGGCCGATCTGGGTGGGGTCGATGCGCCCATCGACCTGCATCTCTGGGCCGCCGATACCGGCCTCGGTCAGGCCAGCCTCGATCAGATGCTGGCCATGGACGCGCGCAGCGTGCCGGAACGCACCACCTGGCACCGCGACGGGCCTGCGCTGGCCGAGGCGGTCTCGGCCAATCCCTTCGCACTTGGCCTCACCGCCCGCTCGGAACAGGGCCCGACCTGGGAGGTGTCGCTTACAGGCGCGTGTGGCTTTGCGCTGCGCGCGCATCGCCGCACCGTCAAGACCGAGGATTACCCGCTTACCGCGCCCTTGTTCCTCTACCTGCCCGCGCGCCGGATGCCCAAGCTCGTCCGCGATTTTCTCGCCTATCTGCGCGATCCGTCCGCGCAACTGGTGATCCGCCGCGCGGGTTTTGTCGATCAGTCGCCCGAGGAGATCGAGATCAACGCGCAAGGCGACCGCTTTGCCAATGCCATCGCGCAGGCGGGACCGGAGGTCGGGCTGGACGAATTGCAACGCATGGTGGGCCTGCTCGCGCCGCTCAGGCGGCTGACCACCACATTCCGCTTCGAGACCGGCTCGACCCGCCTTGATGCGCAATCGCGCTCCAACGTGGAGCAACTCGCCGCCGCGCTGGAACTGGGGCTTTATGACAACCGTCGGCTTGTTTTCGTGGGATTTTCCGACGGGCAGGGTCCGGCGGCTGCCAATCGCCAGATCGCCCTGCGCCGGGCAGAGGCGGTGCGCGACGCGGTCACGCGCGCCGCAGAGACGGCGCGTCTCGACCGGATCGACCTTGCGGTCGATGCCTTCGGCGAAGCGATGCCGATGGCCTGTGACGATACGGACTGGGGGCGGCAGGTCAACCGGCGCGTCGAGGTCTGGGTCCGCTGAGGTCACAGATAGCCCGCTGCGCGAAAGCTGACCTCGGCGGATTTACCGATCACCACATGGTCATGCAGCACCAGCCCGAGGGCCTCTGCCGCGCGCTGCACCTCGGTGGTCATCGAGATATCCGCCTGCGAGGGCGTGGGGTCGCCCGAGGGATGATTATGCACGAGGATGAGGGCGCTTGCGTCCAGCAACAGCGCGCGCTTGACCACCTCGCGCGGATAGACCGGAACGTGATCGACCGTGCCGCGCGCCTGTTCCTCGTCGGCGATGAGCACGTTCTTGCGGTCGAGATAGAACACCCGGAACTGTTCGGTGCCGCGATGCGCCATGCTGGCACGGCAATAGGCGATGAGCGCGTCCCATGAGGAAATCACCGGTCGTCCGATCACCCGCGCCTGGGCCAGACGATGCGCGGCCGCCTCTACCACCTTCAACTCGGTCACGACGGCGGGACCGACCCCGGCCACCTCCGACAGGCGCACGGGCGGGGCGGAGATCACGCCGCTGAAATCGTCGAACCGGTCAAGGAGCGCGCGCGCCAGCGGTTTCACGTCACGGCGCGGAATGGCCCGGAAAAGCACCAGTTCGAGCAACTCGTAATCCGGCATCGCCGCCGCCCCGCCGCCGAGAAACCGCGCGCGCAATCGGCTGCGGTGGTCGCGGATATAGGACGGTAGCCGCTCCGGCTCCGGTCCGGCGGGGGCCGCTTCGAAGAGCGGCAAGGACAGGTCGTGAAAGGCGCGCGGCGTGTTCATGACCCGGTTATCGCACCGGGGCCTTAGCAAAACGTTAACGCGCGCCCGTCAGCTTTTCATCGAGTCCCAGAAACTGCGGACAGAGGAAAAGAACGTGTTGCTTTTCGGGTTGTTATCCTCGCTCAACGCTTCGAATTCGCGCAACAATTCCTTTTGCCGCGCGGTGAGGTTCACCGGCGTCTCCACGGCAAGCTCGATCATCATGTCGCCTTGTGGGCCACCGCGCAGCGCAGGCATTCCCTTGCCGCGCAGGCGCATCTGGCGCCCCGATTGCGAGCCCGCCGGGATCGTCACGCGCGAGCGCCCGCCGTCGATCGTCGGCACCTCGATGTCACCGCCGAGCGCGGCCTTGGTCACCGAGACCGGCACGCGGCAATAAAGGCTGGTTTCCTCGCGCTCGAATATCTCGTGCGGGGCCACCTCGATGAAGATGTAGAGATCGCCCGCCGGACCGCCGCGCATCCCGGCCTCACCCTCACCCGAGAGACGGATGCGGGTGCCGGTCTCGACGCCCGCAGGGATATTGACGCTCAGCGCGCGTTCCTTCGCCACGCGGCCCTGGCCCTGGCAGGACGTGCACGGGTTCTTGACGATCTGACCAAGCCCGCCGCAGGTGGGGCAGGTGCGCTCGACGGTGAAAAAGCCCTGCTGCGCGCGCACCTTGCCCATGCCTGAACATGTCGGGCAGGTTACGGGCTGTGCGCCGCCCTCGGCCCCTGTCCCGTCGCAGGCGTCGCAGGTTGCGGCACTTGTGACCTTGATGGTTTTTTGCAGGCCCGAGAATGCTTCTTCCAGCGTCACGCGAAGGTTGTAGCGCAGGTCTGCGCCGCGTGCCGCGCGTTGTCGCCCGCCACCGCGCCCGCCGCCCATGAAATCGCCGAAAAGATCGTCGAACACGTCGGAAAAGGCCGAGGCGAAATCGCCCTGGCCGGGTCCGCCGCCGAATCCGCCGCCGGGCCGCGGACCGCCACCTCCCATGCCCCCCTCGAAGGCGGCATGGCCGAATCGGTCATAGGCGGCCTTCCTGTCGGGGTCCTTGAGCACGTCATAGGCTTCGCCCGCCTCCTTGAAGAGACGTTCGGTGTCGGGGTTGTCCTTGTTGCGGTCGGGATGCAGGTCCTTGGCCTTCTGGCGGTAGGCCTTCTTGATCTCGTCCGCCGAGGCACCCCGCTTGAGCCCGAGCACCTCGTAATAATCGCGTTTGGCCATCGGGGAACTCCTTCAAACGATGCCGGGGCCGCGTGGGCCCCGGCTCGCAGGCTGTGGCCTCAGCGGCGCTTGTCGTTGTCGAGATCCTCGAAATCGGCGTCTACGATGTCGTCCTCGCCGGGGCCTGCATCGGTGGCCTTGATCTCGTCCTCGTCCATCTGCTGACCGGCCTTGTAGATCGCCTCGCCCAGCTTCATCGACGCCTCGGCGACGTTCTGAATGCCGGACTTGATCTTGTCGGCGCTGGCATCCTCTTTCTCGAGGTCATCCTTGAGCGCGGCGATGGCAAGTTCGATCGCCTCGACCGTGGTCGGGTCAACCTTGTCGCCATGCTCCGCGATGGATTTCTCGGTCGAGTTGATGAGGCTCTCTGCCTGGTTGCGGGCCTCGACAAGCTCGCGCCGGGCCTTGTCGGACTCGGCGTTTTCCTCGGCCTCGCGCACCATGCGTTCGATATCCTCATCCGAAAGGCCGCCCGAGGCCTGGATGGTGATCTTCTGTTCCTTGTTGGTGCCCTTGTCCTTGGCCGAGACCGAGACAATGCCGTTGGCGTCGATGTCGAAGCTCACCTCGATCTGCGGCATGCCGCGCGGGGCGGGCGGGATGTTTTCAAGGTTGAACTGGCCGAGCATCTTGTTGTCTGCGGCCATCTCGCGCTCGCCCTGGAAGACGCGGATCGTCACGGCGCTCTGGTTGTCCTCGGCGGTGGAGAAGATCTGCGACTTGTTGGTGGGGATCGTCGTGTTGCGGTCGATGAGCCGCGTGAATACCCCGCCCAGCGTCTCGATCCCGAGCGAAAGCGGGGTCACGTCGAGCAGCACCACGTCCTTGACATCGCCTTGCAGAACGCCGGCCTGAATGGCGGCGCCCATGGCCACCACCTCGTCAGGGTTGACGCCCTTGTGCGGCTCACGTCCGAAGAACTTGGTGACTTCCTCGATCACGCGCGGCATCCGTGTCATGCCGCCCACGAGCACGACCTCGTCAATCTCCGACGCCGTGATCCCGGCATCCTTGAGCGCAGCCTTGCAGGGCTTGAGCGAGGCGGCGATGAGATCGCCCACCAGGCTTTCAAGCTTGGCACGGGTCAGCTTGACGACCATGTGCAGCGGCTGACCGTTGGCTCCCATCGAGATGAACGGCTGGTTGATCTCGGTCTGGCTGGCGCTCGAGAGTTCGATCTTGGCCTTCTCGGCGGCTTCCTTGAGCCGTTGCAGCGCCATCTTGTCCTTGGTCAGATCGACGCCATGCTCTTTCTTGAACTCGTCGGCAAGGTAGTTGACGATCCGCATGTCGAAATCCTCACCCCCGAGGAAGGTGTCCCCGTTGGTGGATTTCACCTCGAAGAGGCCGTCGTCGATTTCAAGAATGGTCACGTCGAAGGTGCCGCCGCCAAGGTCGTAGACCGCGATCGTGTGCGTATCCTTCTTGTCGAGGCCATAGGCCAGCGCGGCCGCCGTCGGCTCGTTGATGATGCGCAGCACTTCAAGCCCGGCGATCTTGCCTGCGTCCTTGGTGGCCTGACGCTGGGCGTCGTTGAAATAGGCAGGCACGGTGATGACGGCCTGCGTCACCTCTTCGCCAAGATAGCTCTCGGCGGTTTCCTTCATCTTGCCGAGAATGAAGGCGGAAATCTGGCTTGGCGAATATTTCTCGCCGCGCGCCTGAACCCACGCGTCGCCATTGCCGCCATCGACCACGGCGAAGGGCATGTTCTTCTTGTCCTTGGCGAGGTCGACATCGTCCGCACGCCGACCGATCAGGCGCTTGACGCCGAAAATGGTGTTCTCCGGGTTGGTGACGGCCTGCCGCTTGGCGGGCTGGCCGACGAGCCGCTCGCTCTCGGTGAATGCGACGATGGAGGGGGTGGTGCGCGCCCCTTCGGAATTTTCGATCACGCGGGCCTGGCTGCCATCCATGATGGCGATGCAGCTATTGGTGGTTCCGAGGTCAATACCGATGACTTTGGCCATGTTTTCGATCCCTTCTTCTTCAGGCGATGTGGCGAGGAGCGGACCCGTTACGGCATCCGGCCCCCGGTTGGCAAGCGGCGGCGATATGGCCTCGCCGTCGCGTATCCCGGCGTATATAGGCGGGGGGTCTGGCCCCTGCAAGCACCGCAAGCCGCGCCTTTCGCTCAATTTTGGCGAAACAGTCCTGCAAAGGGGTGCGTCCCGCGCGGCCCCGTTCTGTGACCGATGTGCCATAGCCGAGCACACCCCCTCGTTTCGATCAACTTCACGTGTTCCAATCCGTGAAGTTTCTGCTAAGCCGTCGCCATGGGTTGGACGCAAAAAACCAGTGTCGCCGGGGCGATGATCGGAGCGCTTTGCGCGACCGCTGCTATTCCCGAGGAGAAATCGCCACGCGTAGACACCGGCTACAACAGCTACGGCTATCCGGGCATGATCGACATGCCTGTGGCCCACAGCCGCCCCGATGGCGAACTGGCCTTCAGCATCAGTTCCTTTGCCGGTCAGACCCGCAACACGCTCACCTTTCAGATGACGCCCCGGCTTTCGGGAAGCTTTCGCTACAGTCGCCTGGAGGACTTCCCGGTCACCGGCGGCACGACGACCAATTTCGACCGCAGTTTC
This sequence comes from Roseovarius sp. MBR-6, assembly GCF_040547525.1. Classification (NCBI taxonomy): domain Bacteria; kingdom Pseudomonadati; phylum Pseudomonadota; class Alphaproteobacteria; order Rhodobacterales; family Roseobacteraceae; genus Roseovarius; species Roseovarius sp. MBR-6. The sequence continues at coordinate 40,944 of NZ_JBEPPW010000017.1, forward strand.
TCGGTGCATTTCCGCTTTGCGGATGAAACCGATTGGCGCCCGGCTTTCGCGGTCGGGCTGAACGATTTTCTGGGCACCGGTATCTACTCTTCGGAATATATCGTGGCGACCAAGACAATCGGAGAGCGCCTGCGCGTCACCGGCGGTCTTGGTTGGGGACGTTTGGGCACCGACGGTGGTTTCAAGAACCCTCTTTCCATCTTCAATGACCGTTTCGAGACGCGTCCCGCGCGTGATACCGGGCAAGGCGGTGATGTTGATTCGCAGCAATTCTTCCGGGGCGATGCCGCATTTTTTGGCGGCGTCGAGTGGCAGGCGACCGACAAGCTCAAGCTGACGGCGGAATATTCCTCGGATGCGCACCCGGACGAAGACCCGTTCGCCTTCGAACGGGAAAATCAGTTCAATTTCGGAGCGACCTACAAGATCGGGCCGATGACGGATGTCTCGGTGCGCTGGCTTTACGGCAGCGAATTCGGTGTGCAGCTCTCGACCGCCGTAAATCCGAAAAACCGGCCCAATGACGGTGGACGGGATCCCGCACCGCCGCCGGTGCTGCTGCGGGACGCCGCCCCGGTTGCGGCCCTTTCCTGGGCGGGCAACATCGAGCAAAGCGCGGGCTACAGCACCCGGGTCGCAGCGGCGCTTGAAGGGCAGGGGGTGCGGCTGCACGGCTTTTCCATGGCGGGCAAGACCGCGCGCGTCGAGATCGAGAACCTTGCCTATCCGCAGGACGCACAGGCCGTCGGACGCACCGCGCGTGTGCTCTCGCGGCAATTGCCGCCACAGATCGATCAGTTCGACATCGTGCTTGTCACCAATGGAATGCCGGTCACGTCGCTGGCCATCGCGCGCGCCGACATGGAAACGCTTGAACACGATCTCGACGGCGCATGGAAGAGCTTTGCCCGCGCGCGGCTCTCCTCGCCGACCGATCCGGTCGCGCCGCTCGATGAGCGCTATCCCCGCTTTGAATGGAACCTCAAGCCTTACCTGATGACCAGCCTATTCGATCCCGATGACCCATTGCGCGCCGATGTCGGGGCAGAGTTGCGCGTGCTTTTCGAGGCGGCCCCGGGGCTGGAATTCGGCGGTGCGCTGCGCAAGCGGGTCGTCGGCAATCTCGACGAATCCACCCGGCCGTCCGACTCGGTCCTGCCGCGTGTGCGCAGTGAGTTCAACCGCTTCGATCAGGAGGGCGACCCGACGATCCCCGATCTGACGGCGGCCTACTACTTCAAGCCGGGTGAAAATCTCTATGGTCGCGTGACCGGCGGGTATCTCGAACGGATGTTCGGTGGAATTTCCGGCGAGCTGCTGTGGAAGCGCACGGACAGCCCCTTCGCCCTCGGGGCCGAGATAAACTACGTGAAACAGCGCGATTTCGATCAGCTTTTCGGGTTTCAGGATTATGACGTCGCCACTGGCCACGTGTCCGCATATCTCCAATTGGGGGGCGGGTTTCACGCGCAGGTCGATGCCGGACGCTATCTGGCCAAGGACTGGGGCGCAACATTCTCGCTTGACCGCGAATTCGGCAACGGATGGAAGGTTGGGGCTTTTGCGACCTTCACGGAGGTGTCTTTCGACGATTTCGGCGAAGGCTCTTTCGACAAGGGCATTCGCATCACGATTCCCATTTCATGGATCACCGGCGAGCCGAACAAGACCGATTACAGCACGACGATACGCCCGCTGTTGCGCGATGGCGGGGCGCGGCTCGATGTCGGCGGGCGGCTTTACGAGCGGGTGCGCCCGCTGCAAAAGCCGGCCCTTCAGGATGGCTGGGGGAGGTTCTGGCGATGATGGCGCGTTCTCCCTTGCGCGCGGGCGTCGCGGCTCTGGTGGCCGCGCTGGCGCTGGGCGGCTGCGACCAGGCAATGCGCGGGGCGCTGGGTTCGCTCGATCTGGCCGGCAATGTCGCCGCTGTGCAGCCGCAGCTTATCGGAGACGAGCGGCTTGACGTGGTCATTCCCGCAAGAGAGGCACGGGCGCGCCTCGGTCCGGTTGCGCGCACCGGCGATGTCACGGTCTGGCAGACGCTTGACGGGATCACCCTCGCCATGCGGCAAGGTGTGCTGGTCGCCACGCGCGGGCTTGGCGATGATCTGATGTCGGCGGAGGTGGATGGCGTTCTGGCGCTGTTGCGCGGTGCGGCGGGCGAAGGCCCGGTGCCGCATATCCGCTCGCGCCTCGATGGCGAGGACCGCACCGAGTTCCGCAGCTACCAGTGCAAGCGCGATGCCGGGGTGCCCGATGCCGGGCTGCGCCGCGTCGAGGTGCTGTGTATTTCGCCACAGGACCGCTTTACCAATACCTACTGGCTGAATTCCGCCGGTGCCGTGATCCGATCGCGCCAATGGATCAGCCCCGCGTTGGGTCATCTGGAATCGACGCGGATATCGGGATAAACAAAGTCATGGATTGTCGGAGAATGCATATGGGACAGGTTGAGGCGCAGGCCACTAAACGGGGCGCAATCGTTGTGGCACTTGCCATGTCGCTGGTCCTGTCGGCATGTGGGGTCGTCTATCAAAGCCCCAAGGTGAGCCGCAACGTCGGCACCGGGCTTGACGTGCGCGAAATCAAGGTCACGCCCGAAACCGTGCTTTTGGCCAATCGCAGCGCCTACAGCCCGCGCAACCTTCCGCAGGAGTTCTATTCGGTGGCCTCCGCGTCGCAAGGCACGGGCCTGGGGGCGCTGCCCGCCGCGCCGGAAGCGCCGGACAGACGCCCCGGACGCCTGGAATTGCGCCCGCCGCAGGATTTGCCGCGCCAGCCCTACCGCATCGGGGTGGGGGATGTGGTGTTGCTGGCCACCAAAAGCGGCAGCAACAGTTCGCTCGAGCAACTGTCCGGCCTGCTCGCGGCCCAGCAACAGCGTCAGGGTTATGTGGTGTCGGATGACGGCTCCATTTCCATTCCCGATATCGGGCGTGTCGAGATCGGCGGGCTGACGCTGACCGAGGCACAGGACCGGATTTTCCGCTTCTTGCTGGACAATCAGGTCGATCCTGCCTTCGCGCTGGAAGTGAGCGATTTCAACTCGCAGCGCGTGACAGTCGGCGGCGCGGTGCGCAACGCTGCGCGCGTTCCGATCACGCTGGTGCCGCTTACGCTGGGCGATGCGCTGACCGCGACCGGCGGGGTCGAGGTGCAGGACGCGGAATTCGCCTCGATCCGCATCTATCGCGACGGCACGCTCTACCAGATCCCCTATGAGGACTATCTGGCGCGCCCCGAAATGCGGGAACTGACGCTGCGCGACGGCGATGCGGTGTTTGTGGACATCAATTACGACCTCGACCGCGCGTTTGAATTCTATCGGCAGGAGGTGGATGTGATCCGCCTTCGCAGTCAGGCGCGCAAGGACGTGCTCGACATGATGGAGACCGAAATGTCGATGCGCCGCGGCCTGCTCGCGGAACAGCGGTCCAATTTCCAGGCGCGTTCGGATCTGGGCGCGGAAAAACGCGATTACGTCTATCTCGCGGGCGAGGTCACGCGGCAAAACCGCGTAGCCCTGCCCTATGCGCAAAAGGCGATGCTCGCCGATGTGCTTTATGGTGAAGGCGGCTATCCGAACATGTCCGGCAATCCGGCCAATGTCTACGTCCTGCGCCCGTCGCAGGATCCGGCGGAATTCGGGGCCGTGACAGCCTGGCATCTGGACATGCGCAATGCCGCCAACATGACGCTGGCCACGCGGCTGGAAATGCGCCCCAACGACATCATCTTCGTCGAGGAGCAGCCCATCACCAAGTGGAACCGGGTCGTTCAGCAGTTCATTCCTTCGCTTTTGACGACACCCGCAGCGATCGCCGCGAACTGATTGCATGACGGTGGCAGGACGGTCCACGCCCTGCCACCACCGCCTTTTGTCTGTGTCGGAATGTCGCGGACGGGGCTTGCCCTTCTCGAAAACCGGGATACCCTCTCAACCGGGAGTCGTCGCGTGCGTCGGCCCCTGCTCCGGTGTGCGAAGGGGAGAGCGCGCGCCACTTCAGTTGATGTAACGAGGCTGAAGCACCGCCCGCCAACTCTTGGGCGGCAACGACCAGACGTTCAACCGGGAGGACCAAATGAAATATCTTCTGTCATCCATCGCAACGCTTGCCCTCAGCGCCGGGCTGGCTCAGGCGCAGGCCGCCAACGTGCCTGACAATCTCGAAAAGCTGTCGAATTTCCAGAGCACCGGCGTCACCGAGTTTACCTTCATCGACCAGACCGGCCCCTATGCCGACGGCATCCGCGAGACGCTGAAGCGGATCAAACTGCCCGATGGCTTCAAGATCGAGCTTTACGCCGTGGTGCCCGATGCGCGCCACATGGCCGTGGGGCCGCAGGGCATCGTGACCTTCGTGGGAACGCGCAAGGACAAGGTCTGGTCCGTCACCGACCGCAACAAGGACCGCGTCGCCGACGAGGTCAAGGATTTCGCGCCCTCGCTGCGCTTTTCCATCCCCAATGGTCCCTGCTTCTCGCCGGACGGGTTTCTTTATATCGCCGAGCAGAACCGCGTCCTGCTCTTCCCCGCCGCCGAGTTCTTTTATGAAAGCCCCGATGTGGCGGCCTTCAACCTTGTCGCCAAGGGCGATCTGATCCCCGAGGACGAGGAAAGCTTCAACCACACCGCGCGGGTCTGCGATATCGGGCCGGATGGCAAGATCTACATCTCGCTTGGCCAGCCCTTCAACGTGGCCCCGGCGGACCGGCTGGAAAAATACAAGAAATGGGGGATCGGTGGCATCATCCGCATGAATACCGATGGCACCGGCCGCGAGGTCTATACCTACGGCGTGCGCAATTCGGTGGGTCAGGATTTCCACCCCGAAACCGGCGAGCTGTGGTGGACCGACAATCAGGTGGACGGGATGGGCGACGATATCCCGCCGGGTGAACTCAATCGCCAGACCGAGATGGGCCAGCATTTCGGTCACCCCTGGTATGGGGGTGGATCGGTGCGGACCAATGAATACAAGGGCGAAGAGGTGCCGGTCGAGGTGGTCATGCCCGCCGTGGAAACCGTGGCCCATGCCGCCGATCTCGGGATGGTCTTCTACACCGGCAAACAGTTCCCGGCGCATTATAAAAATGCCATCTTCTCGGCGCAGCACGGATCGTGGAACCGCACCGAGCCGGTCGGCGCGCGCGTCATGGTCACCCATATCGACGCCGACGGCAACGCCACGATGGAGCCTTTCGCCGAGGGCTGGCTTGACGAGAACGGTGAATATCTCGGGCGGCCGGTCGATGTGGCGCAGTTGCGCGACGGCTCGCTGCTGGTCTCGGACGATCTGGCCGGGGCGATCTATCGCATCTCCTACGAGGGGAACTGATGCTGAAAGCCTCTATTCTGGTTCTGGGCGGGGGTTTCCTCGCCCAGACGGCCTTGGCGCAGGAGGGGCCGGGCGATCCCGCCTCGGGGCGCGACCTGGCGCGGCAATGCCGCACCTGCCACGGCATCGAGGGCTATGCAAAAATGCCCATCGTGCCGCATATCGGCGGTGAGAACCCGGCCTATCTCCGGCATCAGCTGACCGCGTTCCGGGACGGCACCCGTGTGCATGAGATGATGAGCGTGGTGGCGGCGGGGCTGAGCGATCAGGCGATTGCCGATCTGGCGGCCTGGTATGGCGCGCAAACCCCGGTGGCCACGCTCGGCCCCGGTCAGGAAGCGGCAGGCGCGCCCGAGGCTTGCGTTGCCTGCCACGGCGCGGATGGCATCGCGCGCATCGAGGACGCCCCCAATCTGGCGGGCGAGACGGTGATGTATCTCGACACGCAGCTCAAGGCGTTCCGCTCGGGCAAGCGCGTCCATGACATCATGAGCGGCATCGCGGCGGAGATGACCAACGACGAGATCCGCGTCGTGTCGGAGTGGTATTCCTCGGTGCAGTTCGAGGTGATCCCCGCCGAGTGACCAATTTTGCGGCGAATTTTTGCGGTCACGATCCTGTGACACGCAGATTCCCACTGTTAAACCGCGTGCGGCCTATTATATTCTGTTTTGAATATATGTTGGTGGCACCATGTGCGACCGGATCGAAGGGAGAGACGTCATGACCGGATTGGAAACCGCTTTCACCCCGCTGCAATCCCTGGCGGGCGGTGTGCTGATCGGCCTGTCTGCCGTGATGCTGATGTTCCTGCAAGGGCGCATCATGGGCGCGACCGGGATCCTCGCCGGGCTTGTCACCGGCACTGCACCCGGCGAGCGGAGCTGGCGCGCGGCGATGGTGGCGGGCATGATCGCGGGGCCGCTTCTGGTGCTGGCCGTTACCGGGCAAATGCCCGCCGTCGATGTGCCGGTCAGCCTGCCGATGATCCTTGTCGGCGGCTTCATCGTCGGCATCGGCGTGACCTATGGTTCGGGCTGCACCTCGGGGCACGGGGTTTGCGGCATGGCGCGGCTTTCGCCACGCTCGATCGTGGCCACGCTCACCTTCATGGTGGTCTGCTTTGCCACGGTCTATGTCATCCGTCACGTGCTGGGGGTCTGAGCCATGCGTCTTTTGTCTGCTTTCATTGTCGGTCTCATCTTCGGTGTCGGCATCGCCATATCGGGCATGATCAACCCCGCCAAGGTGCTCAACTTCTTCGATATCGCCGGGACATGGGACCCGAGCCTTGCCTTTGTGATGGGCGGCGCGCTGATCACCACCTTCATCGGCTACCGTTTCGTGCTGCGCCGCCCCGCGCCGGTGATCGAGGCGAAATTCCTGCTGCCGACCGCGCGCGACATCGACGCGCGGCTTGTTGGCGGCTCGGCGGTGTTCGGCCTTGGCTGGGGCATCGCCGGGTTCTGCCCCGGCGCGGCGCTCCCGGCGCTCGGCTCCGGCAAATGGGAGGTGGCGGCCTTCATCGCGGCGCTGGTCGCGGGCATCTGGGTTGCCCGCATGGCACAGGCGCGCGGCGCGCCGCGGGCCACGGCATGACGAGCCTTCCCCTCGACATGGGTGTGCATCCCGAGGTCACGGGATTTTTCGACGCAGACACCAACACCATCAGCTATGTGGTGAAGGATCCCGCCTCCGACGCCTGCGCCGTGATCGACCCGGTGATGGAGATCGACATGGCCGCGGGCCGGATCACCCATGCCGAGGCCGACAAGATCATTTCTCATATCGAGGCGCAGGGCCTGCGGCTCGAGTGGATCATCGAAACCCATGTCCATGCCGACCATCTCAGCGCCGCGCCTTACATTCAGGACCGTCTCGGCGGCCAGATCGGCATCGGCGAGCATATCCTGATCGTGCAGGACACGTTCGGCAAGATCTTCAACGAGGGCACCGAGTTTCAGCGCGACGGCAGCCAGTTCGACCGGCTGTTCAAGGACGGCGACACCTATCACGTGGGCGAAATGCCCTGTTTCGCGCTGCACACGCCCGGCCATACCCCCGCCTGCATGACGCATGTGATGGGCGATGCGGCCTTTGTCGGCGATACGCTCTTCATGCCCGATGGCGGCTCGGCGCGGGCCGATTTTCCCGGCGGCGATGCGGGGCAGCTTTACGATTCGATCCAGAAAGTTCTCTCGCTCCCCGACGCCATGCGCCTTTTCATGTGCCACGATTACGGCCCCAACGGCCGCGACATCGCGTGGGAGACGACCGTGGCCAACGAGAAGGCCCACAATATCCATGTCGGCGGAGGCAGGACGCGGGAAGAGTTCGTCAAGTTCCGCACCGAGCGCGACGCCACGCTTGCCGTGCCGCGCCTGATCCTGCCGTCCTTGCAGGTCAACATGCGCGGCGGCGAGGTGCCGACCGATCCCGATGGCCGCCCCATGCTCAAACTGCCGCTGAACCGCCTCTGAGGCCGCTTTGCTGCTGATTTCCCCGTCGGAATCGGCTAGGCAGGGACAGGATCACCGCCCGAGGCCCCGCCACATGGACAGCCCCACCTATCTTACCACCCGCGAGGTTGCCGACCTCCTGCGCGTCAAGGAGCGCAAGGTCTATGACATGGTGGCCACCGGCGAGATCCCGCATCGCAAGATCACCGGCAAGCTGCTCTTTCCCCAGGCCGAGATCATGGGCTGGATCGAGGGCGAGGGTGGCGCGCGCCCCGCCGAGCGCCCCGCGCTCGTCACCGGCTCGCACGATCCCTTGCTTGACTGGGCGCTGCGCGAGAGCGGGGCGGGCATGGCGACGCTCTGGAATGGCAGCCGTGCGGGGCTTGCAGCCTTCGCCGAGGGGCGCGCGGCGCTTGCGGGGCTGCACATCCCCGGTGCGGAGGGCTGGAACACCGAGGCCGTGGCGGAACAGGGCCTGCGCGACGCGGTGCTGATCGGCTGGGCGCGGCGCACGCGCGGCCTCATCCTCGCGCCCTCGGTCGCCGAGATGGTGAAGGGCTTTGCCGATCTGCGCGGGCGGCGCGTGATCCTGCGGCAGGAGGGGGCGGGCACCACCGCGCTCTTTGCCCGGCTGATGGCCGAGGCGGGGATGACCCCCGCCGATCTCATCACCCCGCCAAGCCCGGCCCATACCGAAAGCGATGCGGCGGCGGCCGTGGCGGCGGGCGAGGCCGAGGCGACGCTGGGGATCGAGGCCATGGCGCGCCAGTTCCGCCTCACCTTTCGCCCGCTCCTGCGCGAGCGGTTCGACCTGCTGATCGACCGCCGCGCCTATTTCACCGAGCCGGTCCAGCGCCTCGTGGCCTTCATGCGCTCCGACACGGTTGCCGCCAAGGCCGCGGCCTTCGGCGGCTATGACGTGAGCGGTATGGGCACGGTGCGCTGGCTCTCGCCATGAAAAAGGCCCCGGATTGCGCCAACCCTTTGCAGTAAATGATGCGCGTGAGTACCCGCAGTGGGTTCGGAGCAAGATGACCGCTTCGAGCCCTTTACTGCCATTTGGACCTATCATAGTGTTTCCCTGTTGTTCACTTGGTAGGGGAGAAACAATGGCGGTTGTGCGCTGGACGGACTGGGAGGGTCGTGGGCTTGAACATTGCGTCTGCCGTCAAGATGCCGAGGGATTGGTGCTTGAGGGAGTAGTCGCAGGAACCCGTCACGGAGCATATGGTGGGCACTACTTTGTCCGCACCACCCCTGATTTCAGGACGCGTGAGATCCGTGTTGAATATGTCGGTGGTCCATGCCTGCATGTGCAATCCGATGGTGACGGAAATTGGCACGACGTGATCGGAAACAGGGCGCTTCCAGCCTTGGATGGTTGCATTGATGTTGATATCGGGATTACCCCGGCCACGAACACTCTTCCCATCAAGCGCCTGAAGCTAAAGGCGGGGGAGAGTCGTGATATTACGGTTGCCTATGTTCCTCTACCCGATCAGATCGACGGTAATTTTCTGCCGCAACGGGCAGATCAGCGATACACCTGCCTGACGCCAGATCAGCGCTATCGCTACGAGGGCCTATTCCGAGCTTTCACCGCAGAGCTAGAAGTTGATGAAGCGGGTCTCGTGCTCGATTATCCCGACACTTTCAGAAGAATTGCCATTTCTACATGACCGGACGGCAACTTGGTCCGAACAGCCGACATTCATCGCATCCAGCTCCCAAAGAAATCTTCGGGAGCTGGATCTTTGTCATCGCGTTATCCTGAACGACTCTCAGTTCCGTGCTGCATCATTTACTGCAAAGGGCTCGCGGATTGCGGGGCCCTCTGGTGCCGTGGGGGCAGAAAAGGCAGAGCGCGCTCAGCCCCCCGCGTTGGGAAAGAAGAGTTGCTGGCCGTCCACCTTGTAGCTGGCAATCGCGGCCTGCCCCTCGTCCGAGAGCACCCAGTCGATGAAGGTCTGTCCCGCTTCGGCCTTGACGCCCGGGTGCTTCTCGGGGTTCACGAGGATGATGCCATACTGGTTGAACATCCTCGCGTCGCCCTCGACCGCGATCCGGTAATCGCCCTTGTTGCCGAAGGCGATCCAGGTGGCGCGGTCGGTCATGACATAGGCGCCCATGCCGGTGCCGGTGTTGAGCGTGGCCCCCATGCCCGAGCCGGTTTCACGATACCAGCCGCCCGAGGCTGCCTGCACGTCGATCCCGGCGGCCTTCCACAGGCGCAGTTCGGCCTTGTGGGTGCCGCTGTCATCGCCGCGCGAGGCGAAGGGGGCTTCGGCCTCGCTGATCCTGGTTAACGCGGCGGTCACGTCGCTCATGCCTGCCACACCGGCGGGATCATCCGCCGGACCGACGATGACGAAATCATTATACATCACATCCGCGCGGCTGACCCCGTGCCCCTCGGCCACGAATTTCTCTTCCGCCGCCTTGGCATGGACGAAAAGCACGTCGCCATCGCCGTTCTCGGCATTCTTGATCGCCTGCCCCGTGCCGACCGCGACAACCCGCACCTCGATGCCGGTCTTGTCCTGAAAGATCGGCAGGATATGGTCAAAGAGGCCCGAATTCTGCGTCGAGGTGGTGGATTGCACCAGGATGAACTCCTGCGCCCGGGCCGTTCCGGCCCCAAGCGCAAGCGCCGCCCCAAGCGCAAGCGAAAGCAGATGACGTCGAAGCATAGTGGTCTCCTTTTGAGTGTCAGAAATCGGTTCGGGTATAAAGCCGCCCGGCCATCCAGGCCCGGGCTGCCTCGGAGCGGGGCGCGTCGAGCAGCTGATCGCGCGGCCCCGTCTCTGCCACGCGCCCGGCATGGAGAAAGATCACATCGTCGCCCATGCGCCGCGCCTGCCCCCGGTCATGCGTGACCATGACCACCGTCACGCCGCGCGTATGGGCCGCGTTCACCAGATCCTCGATCATCTGGGTCGACGCCGGATCGAGGCTCGATGTCGGCTCGTCCAGAAACAGCAATTCCGGCTCGCAGACAAGCGCGCGCGCCACCGCCAGCCGTTGCTGCTCGCCGCCCGAAAGAAGCCGCGCAGGCTGGTGCGCCTTGCCGGTGAGATGCGCCATTTCCAGCGCCTCTTGCGCCCGCGCCGCGCGCGCGCGCCATCCCAGACCCTGCACCCGGAGCGCAAAGCGCAGATTGGCGAGGGCCGAGCGGCGCAGCATCACCGGACGCTGGAACACCATCGCCTGAGCGCAGCGCGCGCCCTGCCAGATCACCTCGCCCGAGGAGGGCGGCAGAAGCCCGTGCAACAGCCGCAACAGAAGGCTCTTGCCCGCCCCGTTCGCGCCCATGATCATCGTGCGCCGCCCGCGCGCGATCTCCAGATCGACGCCCTGCAACAGCGCCTGCCCGCCCGCGCAAAAGCCCAGCCCGCGCGCCGTCAGGATCGGGGCGGCACAGTCCTGTGCGCTCTCCATCACCGTGTCACGCATAGGCCGCCCTCACCGCCGAGGCCCGGAGCGCCATCACCCCGGCATTGACCACCACCGCAAGGCCAAGCAGGATCACGCCGAGCGCCAGCGCCAGTTGCAGATTGCCCTTGGAGGTCTCGAGCGCGATGGTCGTGGTCATCACGCGGGTGACATGGTTGATGTTGCCCCCCACGATCAGCACCGCCCCCACCTCGGCCACCGCGCGCCCGAACCCGGCGAGCGCGACGGTCAGCAGGCTGTAGCGCGCATCCCAGAGAAGGGCCGCGACCCGCCCGCGCGCCGAAACACCGAAAGAGGCGAACTGCTCGGCATATTCGCCGTGCAGATCCTCGACCACCTGTTTCGTCAGCGCCGCGACGATGGGGGTGACAAGGATCGTCTGCGCGATGATCATCGCCGTGGGGGTGTAGAGCAATTGCAGCGGCCCGAGCGGCCCCGAGGCCGAGAGCAGCAGATAGACGAAGAGCCCTACCACCACCGGCGGCAGCCCCATCAAGGCATTCAGCGCCACGCTCGCCGCGCCCCGGCCCGGAAACCGGAAGGCGCCGATCAGCGCGCCCAGTGGCAGCCCGATCACACAGGCCAGCGCCACCGCCGAGAGCGTCACCCTGAGCGACAGCACGACGATCGCGCTCAGCTCCCGGTCCCATGCCAGGATCAGGCCAAGCGCTTCCGCAATCATGTCGCCAAAGCTGAACAAAAGCGATTTCTCCCCCTTGTGGGAAAAAAAGCATAAAAACGCACGATGCGCCAGAGTGAAATCAAGCCCGCGTCCAACGGGCCGGGCGGAGGTGCTCCGCACGGTCGGAAAACCGCCACAAAACCTTCGTGTTCCCGCTCAATCCCTCTGGACACCCCGCGTCGCCTCGCCTAAGAAACGCCCACCCAAAGGCCATGTCCTTTCCCCGTTGCCCGGGTAGCTCAGGGGTAGAGCAGTGGATTGAAAATCCTCGTGTCGGTGGTTCGATTCCGCCCCCGGGCACCATCTAACAAGCTGAAATGGTTGGGTTTTGTGGTCATGTCTGTCCTTACTCGGATCGGGTTTGACGCTTTTCGGCGGAAGGTTTGACAATCTCCGCCCACCTTGCGTTCTCTTTTTCCAGCGTCGCCATCGTCTCGCGGTTCTTGTCGGCAAGGTTGTGCGGGGTGGCTTATCTGGCTAGCTGGGCGACGGTGATGCTGCTTGGGGCTGAGGCCATGGCGATGGTGGCCGTCGCGGCGGTGTCTGCGGGTGCGCTGGTGCTTGGTGCTCCGGCTTTTTCGTTGGCGATCGGGGTGGAGCGGTATCTGCGGGGGCGATTGGAGAAGGTCTGACGAATTCGAAGGACCTATCATGAGTTTCGGCGCTAAAGCCGCTCATGAACCCGCATCCTTCTCGCCGATTTCAATGAAAGATCCGCCTTCGAGTATCCAATCCGCCAATTGCTCGACGGTGAGATCAACATTGGCCTGCTTTTTCAGCGCGCATTCCCAGACAATCGCGATCCGCCAGCCATTTTCCGACAGCGCTGTCACGACTTTCTGATCGCGCCGGATATTGGCTGCGAACTTTGCCGCCCAGAATTCGGGGCGCGTGGCAGGCGTCGATGCAAATCGACAGCCTTCGTGCCGATGCCAGAAGCATCCATGCACGAAGACTGCGACCCTGTGTTTGGTCAGGACCATATCCGGTCGGCCGCGCATGGTCTTGGGGTGAAGTCGGTAGCGGAACCCGCGCGCATGAAGGGCGCGGCGCAGCAACAGCTCGGGCCGCGTATCCTTGCCGCGTATTCCCGACATCATCCGGGAACGGGTCTCCTTGTTGACAATATCTGCCATTTGGCTCCTGGCATCGTCCTTCTCACCTGGTATACAGGCATCAGTCCCCTGACGAGAGGTCCCTGATTTGCCAGCCAAATTCGGCATTGTCGATCTGTTTGCCGGTCCTGGCGGGCTGGGCGAGGGTTTCTCCTGCCTCAATGTGGGTGACCACGCGCCCTTCCACATCGGCATCTCGGTCGAAAAGGAAGCCTCGGCGCACCGGACGCTTCGGTTGCGGGCGTTTCTGCGGGAACATCAGGCGCGGCACGGAACGCTGCCGCAAGCCTTCATCGATTTTCATGCGGGGCTTTCGGACGAACCGGACTGGCACGAGGTCGATGCCCATGCATGGGCGCGGGCCGAGGCAGAAGCGCGCTGCCTTGAGCTCGGGACCGAGGACGCAGCCAAGGCCATGGACGCAGCCATCACGAGCCTGCGCCAGGGCTACGACGACACGATCCTGATCGGCGGGCCGCCCTGCCAGGCCTATTCTCTGGTCGGCCGCGCCCGGTCGAAGGGGAAGGTCGGCTATGTGCCCGAGGAGGACGAGCGGCACTACCTGTTCAGGGAATACATCAGCGTTCTCGACCGCCTGCGCCCGGCGGCCTTCGTGATGGAAAACGTAACGGGCATGCTGTCATCGACTATCGAAAGCCGTCTGGTGTTCGAGATGCTGATGGAGGACCTGGCATCGCTCGGCACAGGCAAGGGCCACCAATACGAGTTGCGCGCGATCCATGTCGAAGATGGCAAGGCAAGCTTGCGAGAGGCAGCGCAGCCATCCGATTTCATCGTGCGGGCAGAGCGCTTCGGCGTGCCGCAGCGCCGTCACCGCGTCATCATCATCGGGATACGCTCCGACCTTGCAAAGGGCGCTAGCGGTGCCGAAGTCCCGGTGTCGGATGTTGCCCGAACGGTCGATGACGTGATCGGGAACATGCCGATGCTGCGCAGCGGGATCAGCCGGGGTCAGGATGATCCGGACGCATGGCGGACGGTTGTCGCCGATGCTGCCCGGCTGCTGGCCAATCTTCATGGCGGCAAGGCGAATTCGCAGATCCGGGGCGTCTTCAAGGATGTCGCGAAACGGCTGAAGGCGGGCGGCCCGGCGGTTCGCTCGGCGTCACGATTGCCAGAGGGGTATGGCACCTCCAACGACGCTCTGCTGCAGTGGCTGGAAAGGCCGGGGCTGCGCGGGCTGGCGCAGCACGAGACGCGGGGGCACATGGCACCGGACCTTGGCCGCTACCTGTTCGCGGCTGTGTTCGGTGACGTGCATGGTTACAGCCCTAAGGCCGCCGACTTCCCGTATCTCATCAGCCCGGACCACAAGAACTGGGACAGCGGGAAGTTCAACGACCGGTTCCGGGTCCAACTGGCGGGCGAGGCCTCCACGACCGTTACGAGCCACATTTCGAAGGATGGTCACTACTTCATCCATCCGGACCCCATCCAGTGCCGCAGCCTGACGGTGCGCGAGGCCGCGCGCCTGCAGACCTTCCCTGACGACTATCTGTTCATCGGCAACCGGACGCAGCAATACGTGCAGGTCGGGAACGCCGTGCCGCCGTTCCTTGCACGGCAGATCGCGGATCTTGTCCATGCTGCGCTGACAAACAAGGGTAAACTAGAGCCCTGAAATCCTTGCAATATCGAGCTCCTGCCGCCAAGTTGATGGGAAGCCAGGAGAAACGAAGGATAGCATGCAGGAAGTTGTTTCGACACGTCGCGCCGATGCAACACCGCATGCAGCCTCGTTGATCGAGGGTTTGAGGGATATCGGCTACTCCCTCGAGACCGCAATTTCCGATGTCATCGACAATTCGATCACTGCAGGAGCGCGGCGCGTCCGGATCGTGACCGAGACTTTCGCGGACGAGCCCCATATCGCCATCATCGATGATGGTGGCGGGATGACGGAAGAAGAATTGATTGCGGCCATGCGTCCGGGTAGCCGCAACCCCTTGGCATCACGGGATGAACCCGACCTGGGCCGTTTCGGTCTTGGCATGAAGAGTGCGAGTTTTTCGCAATGCCGTCGGCTGACAGTCGTGTCGCGGAGGGCTGGCAGGACATCGGCGGCTGTCTGGGATCTCGACGATGTCGCGGAGCGGAACGAGTGGGCGGTGCAGCTGCCGGATGACGTTTCGGGAATTCCCGAGGTCGAAAAGCTGGGAGAAACCGGCACCCTCGTACTTTGGGAAAAGCTTGATCGCTTGTCGGGCGGGTATGCCCACAACGCCACAAAGCGGGCCGAGGTGATCAATCAGCGTATTGCCGAAACGGAACGGCACCTGCGTCTCGTCTTCCACCGTTTCATGGAAGACGCAAAACCGCTTTCGATTTCGCTGAATGGCCGGGTGCTTCCGCCTCTCGATCCATTTGCCCGAAAGAACCCGGCGACCATTCCCGACCCCGAGGAGCGGCTTTCGCTGATCCGGGGTGATGTCGAAATCCAGAGCTTCACCCTTCCGCACCACAAGCAGATGGGCAAGACGGACTGGGAAGACATTGCCGGACCGGAGGGGCACCTGAAGTCGCAAGGCTTCTATCTCTATCGTGGCAAGAGGCTGATCCTGTACGGGACATGGTTCGGCCTGTGCCGTCAGTCGGAATTGACGAAGCTGTCGCGGGTCAGGATCGACATTCCCAACAGCATGGACGCTGACTGGAAGATCGACGTCAAGAAATCCTCGGCGCAGTTGCCGCCCATCGTCAGGGATCGCCTCAAGAAGGTCATCGAGCGGATTCAGGACGGATCAAAGCGTACCTACCGCAAGCGCGGTCAGAAGCTGGTCGATCACGAGCGTTTGCCCATGTGGCATCGCATCCAGGCCGAGGGGCAGATCCGTTACAGGCCGAACGTCGAGCATCCGGCCTTCGCGGACTTTGCCGAAAGTCTGCCGCCAGACCTGCGGCGCGGCTTCTTCAATTGCATCGCTCTGGTCGGTGCGTGCCTGCCGATCGAGACGCTTCACGCCGACATGGCCGGGACGGCCGAAGAGATCGTGCCTGATCGGGTGGACGAAGACACCCTTGCACAGGCTGTTCAGGCGACCCTTTCCGTTCTGATGGGTGCGCGAAAGGATATCAAGGAAATCATGGCCTTGATGAAGGATGTTGATCCCTTTCGGTCTGCCTGGGACGATACTCAGCGCATCATCGCGACGACGCTTGAAGAAAAGGAGCAGCAATGACCCCGCTTCTCAGCAGTCTCGAGGGCATGACGTCCATGTACATGGCGTCACAGGCGGGGCCTCACACTGCGCAGTCCATTCGCGACATCATCGCCCAATTGCGCGAAACCCCGATGTTCGCGGGCAAGATCGAGGATGAGGACGCCGAAGAACTGGCGCGCCTGATCGAGGAGAAGTACGGCATCAGCATGGGCCTCGGTGCGATTGTGGATGCCGAAGACTTCAAGCCCTGGCTTCATGACGCGCGGATCAATGGCGAAGTCGGGGATTTCTACTGGGGACGGTATCGCAGGCTTCTGGGCCTGAAGGGGCTTCCCAAGTCGGTGATCGACGGCACGGACGAGGTCACGGACAAGGTTCTGGACCGCCTCGGCAACCCGAACAACCTGAGCCCCTGGAGCCGCCGGGGCATGGTCGTGGGGCATGTCCAGAGCGGCAAGACCGCGAACTATACCGGCTTGATCTGCAAGGCGGCGGATGCGGGCTACCGGCTGATCGTGGTGATCGCGGGCATCCACAACAACCTGCGTAACCAGACCCAGGCGCGGATCGACGAAGGCTTCACCGGGCGGGATACCGGGCGGCTGGCCCATGCCAACAAGGCGCAACGGCAGAAGATCATCGGCGTCGGTCAGTTCGATCAGCGCGAATTTCCCGTATCGCTGACCAACACCCTGCGGGATTTCAACAAGGCGACGGCCACGACTTTCACCGCGCAGCTGAGCCAGATCAACGTGCCGGTGGTGCTGGTGATCAAGAAGAACTCCAGCACGTTGAAGAACCTCCTCGAATGGCTGAAGGAACATTCCGTTCACCAGAGCACGCAGATGGTCAGCCAGCCGATGCTGCTGATCGATGACGAGGCCGACAACGCCTCGATCAACACGGCCTATCAGCGGGACGAGGTGACGCGGATCAACAGCCAGATCCGCGAGCTGCTGTCGCTGTTCCATCGCAGTTGCTACGTCGGCTATACCGCGACGCCCTTCGCCAACATCTTCATCGATCCGGACACTGATGACGAGGCGCTGAAACAGGACCTGTTTCCCCGGGATTTCATCATCGGGCTGGATGCGCCCTCGAATTATTTCGGGGCGCAGAAGATCTTTCTCGACGCGCGTGATCAGCACATCCGGCTGATCGACGACAACGAGGACGTGCTGCCGATGAAGCACAGGATCGACCATCCGGTCGATGTGCTGCCCGGTAGTCTGGTCGAGGCCGTGCGCGCCTTCATCGTCGCCCGCGCGATCCGGAACGCGCGCGGGCAGCAGGCCGGCCATGCGTCGATGCTGGTCAACGCCTCGCGCTTTACGGACGTGCAGGGGCGCTTGCGGTCGCGGATCGCCGATGTGGTGGCGTGTATCCGTGACGCTGTGGCCGTCGACGCCGGAAAGGGTCCGGCTGCGCTGCGGAACCCCGAGATCGCTGCGCTGCATGCGACATGGAAACGGGAATTTGCCGACGCAGAGGGGGGCGACTGGCCATCGGTGCAGGCGCGGTTGCACGAGGTTCTGGTGGCGGCCCGCGTGGTCGAGGTCAACGCCTCCAAGCGGGCCCAGGCGCTGGACTATGACCATGTAGGGGAACACGGGATCACGGTGATCGCTGTCGGTGGCTTCTCCCTTTCGCGGGGCCTGACCCTCGAAGGGCTGACTGTCAGCTACTTCCTGCGCAATTCCATGATGTACGACACGCTGATGCAGATGGGCCGCTGGTTCGGCTACCGCCCGGGCTACGAGGACCTGTGCCGCGTCTGGATGCCTGCGGATGGCGTCGGCTGGTATGCCCATATCCACGAAGCCATGGACGACCTGCAGACCCAGCTGAAGCGGATGGAGCTTGCCAAGGCGACGCCCGCCCAATTCGGGCTCGCCGTGCGCAGCCACCCCGAGGCGCTGATCGTGACGGCGCGCAACAAGATGGGGACGGGAAAGGAGTTGCCGGTCAAGGTCGGGCTGGCCGAGAACCTGATCGAGACCACGCGGATCGTCCTCGACCACGCGCAGCTTGATGTGAACCTTCGTGCGGGCGAGGATCTTCTGTCCACCACCGCCAGCACGGGGATACCTCTCTCCGAACAGCCAAGGGGCTTCCTGCTCTCCGGGGTAGGCGTTGAGCCGATCAGGGATTTCCTTCGCAAATACCGAACAGAACCCGGGCTTCGTCCGGTAAATCCGCTTACTGATCCCAAGTTGATCAACGATTACATCGAAGCGCGGGCTGATGATGAGCTTGCGAAATGGGATGTCTTCATCGCCAGCTCTACCCGCAAGGACATGGACCCCATACCTTTTGCAGGGCTCGATATCGTGCCCTACGAGCTATCCGTTGATCCGGACCTCGCAAAGGGCGGTGTTCTTGCCTTCAGCGGGTCCAGCCGTCGGATTGGCTCTGCCGAGGACGAGACCGAAGGCCTGACCGCAACGCAGATTGCCGATGCGCGTGAAGCATTCCGCCTTTCCCGGCCAGATCAGAAGCTGCCCAAGACCGTCAACCCGAGGATCTACCGCCAAGTTCCCGGTCGCCGCCCGTTGCTGATCCTCCGTCTCGTCAAGCCGAAGCTGGACGATCCGACCATGCCGGAAGGGGTGCTTGTGTGGGGCCTCTCGTTCCCGTCCAGCAGGATCGGTGGCGGGACCGTCGAGTATGTCGTGAACACCATCCGCATGCGCGAGATGTTCGGCGAGGAAGAGATCGAGGAGGAGGCGCTTGGTGATCCCGAATGATACACCCTGGTCCGGCCTTGAGGCAGGAAAGGTCGATACGCGGCGGGTGGATGCCGCGGCACGATGGAACTGGTTCTGGGCAGTCATGCCGCGGGCGGATGCGACGCTGGTTCTGCAGCTCAGTGATCTGCCGCGCCCCGTCCCGGACCTCCCCAAGCTCAAGAACCTTGAAATCCGTTTCCAGACCCTGCCGGGTGGTCCGATCCTCTATATCCGACTGAAGGACAACGCCCAGATGGAGCTGTTCGAGACGCTCTGCCGCGACGTGATGGCTGCGGGGGAACTGGCCGAGACCGAAGCGGAGGCGCTGGAGCGCGCCATCGGGCGCACTTTCCGGTGGCACTACCTTCTGCGCGGCGGCAAGCCGGAGGTGCTGTCCGAGGAGGCGCAGAAGGGCCTGATCGGCGAAATCGAGGTTCTGAAGCTTCTGATCGCCGAGCTTGGGCCGAAGCCCGCCCTGTCCGCATGGACGGGACCATCCGGCGCGCCCAAGGATTTCGAACTCAAGGCCGACTGCATCGAGGTCAAGGCCCGTCGCGGCGCGTCTCAGCCTTTCGTCAAGATCACCAGCGAGCATCAGCTGGCCGATGTGCCTGATCGGCGGATCTGGCTGGCCGTGCTGGCCGTCGACAAGGTGCAACCGCCGCATGGACGGACACTGACCGAACATGTCGATATGGTCACGGAGCTTCTGGAGCGCACTGAACCATCATCGGTAATGGATTGGGACCTGCACCTCGCGGATGTCGGCTACGATGCCCTGCACGACTATTCGGCATGGCGCTGGATCGTGTCCGCGCCCGAGTTTTTCGCGGTCACAGACGAGTTTCCGCGGATCGCTGCACCGGTCCCGCTCGGCGTTTCCGGCGTCACCTACGCGCTAGCGCTGTCGGCGTGTTCGCCTTTTCTCAAGGATTGGGATGATGTGCGCGTCGGCTTGACCGAAGGTGGACAGGCATGAGCGAGCTTCAGGAATACCATCAGAACCTTATGGCCGACATCCGCCGCGAAGCCGACGCCAGCGGGATCTTCCCGGTCGAGGCCTTTTTCGACCGGATGACCGAGCGCCTGACGGAAGCAGGCGAACTCGAGGTTGCGGATCGTTCCTACTACCAGAGCGGCGAGGGCGGGCAGAGGCTCAGGATCGACGGATACGCAGGAGACCCGCGCGACAGCGGCGGCGTGTTGGGCCTGATCGTCTGCGACTTCGTAGACAGCGAAGACATTCAGACCTTCGGAAAGGGCGATGTGCCGCCCATCCTGAACCCCTTGATCCGTTTTCTGAAAAAGGCCCGGACGGAAGATTTCCGTGATGCCCTGAACGAGGTCAGCCCCGCATTTCAGGTCTCGGACCTGATCATCACGACGTGGTCGCAGGTCACCAAGGTCAAGCTGATCCTGGTATCGAACCGCCAGTACATCGGTCGTGACGACGCGGTGAAGCTGCAGGAACTCGATGATGTTCCGGTCACGTGGTCGGTCTGGGATCTTGCCCGCTTTGAGCGTTTCGACCGTTCCGGACAGGCGCGAGAGGACATGGTGATCGACTTCGCCAGTGACTTCGGCGGGCCGCTGCCAGCGCTCAAGGCATCACAGACGGGCGCTGCACTGGAAAGCTACCTCCTGATCGTGCCGGGCGAACAACTGGCTTCGATCTACGACCGCTGGGGTGCACGGCTTCTCGAGGCGAATGTGCGCTCGTTCCTGCAGGCGCGAGCCAAGACCAACAAGGGCATCCAGAAGACGATCAAGGAAGAGCCGGAGCTGTTCTTTCCCTACAACAACGGGCTATCCGCGACGGCGGACGACGTAACCTGCGTCCGCACGGATGACGGTCTTGCGATCGCTTCGATCAGCAATCTGCAGATCGTGAACGGTGCCCAGACGACAGGTTCCATCCACACAGGGCTGAAGAACGCCCGTGAGCAGCTTCCGCAGGTTTTCGTCCAGATGAAGCTGACCGTGGTGCCGCCCGACAGGTCAGAGGAAATTGTGCCGAAGATTTCCGAGTTCGCGAACACCCAGAACAAGGTGAACGCGGCGGACTTCTTCTCGAACCACCCGTTCCACATCCGGATCGAACAATTCTCGCGTAGCGTGATCTTCACGGCCCGCGAAGGCGAGCGCCATGACAGCAAGTGGTTCTACGAGCGGTCCCGCGGTCAGTTCATCAACGCGCGCGGGCGTCTGACGCCTGCGCAGCAGAAGAAGTTCGACCTGGAGTTCCCCAAGGCGCAGCTTTTCAGCAAGACCGACCTTGCGAAATTCGAGTATTCGGCTGCAGGTCATCCTGACTTGGTTTCGAAAGGTGCACAGAAGAACTTCGCCGAATTTGCCAAGGAAATCGGCGAGGCCTGGGCCAAGAGCGATGCCCGATATGATGAACTCTGGTATCGGCGGCTGATCGCGAAGGCCATCATCTTCAGGAAGCTGGAAACCGAGGTGCCGAAACAGCCTTGGTATGAAGGCGGCTACCGCGCGAACATCGTGACCTACGCCATGGCGAAGGTCTTCCATGACGCAACCAGCGACAAGCAGGTGCTGGATGTCGACGCCATCTGGCGGCGTCAGGCAGTCTCGGACGCCTTGTTGCGTGCGCTGCTCGTCGCCGCGGCCGAGGCCAACGATGTCATCACGCACCCACCGGCCGGCGTCCGGAACATGTCAGAGTGGGCAAAGCAGCAGGCGTGCTGGAATGGTCTCAAGGGCAGGCAGCTCGCCTACGATGACGACTTCGCCAGCTGCCTGACGCTGGTTGAGTCCGTCCGAACCGCGGTGCGGGACGCGAAGGCGAAGAAGGCGTTGACCGAAGGGATCAACGTCCAGACCCAGGTCGTCAACTTGGGGACCGAGTTCTGGGCCAAGGTGATGGACTGGGGGAAAGCTGAGCGGAAGCTGTCACCTAAGGACCTGCAGATCCTGCAGATATGCGCCTCGATGCCGCGCAGGATCCCGACCGATTTCCAAGCCAAGCACGCCATGGACGTGCTGCATAGGATGAAAGATCAGGGTTTTGAGGCCCAAAAATGATCATTTTCGGCCTTATCCACAACTTGAGCCGGTGGGTCATTGCTGCGCCGCAGCTTCCCCCAACCTGCCGTTCGAGACTGCCTGCAGCACTTGCGGACGGCCAAATTCATCGGGGCGCAGTTTCGAAAAGAAAACAGTAAGAGGTGGTTCCGGAAATCTGAACAGCCGGGATGAGTGGATTTTGAGAACGGCGGTGCGAAAGTCGGCCACGGTAGCGGCGGGATGAGCCTGCTGCGGGCGGCGTAAAAGTCGGCCACCTTTACCCTTTCTGGT
>NZ_JBEPPW010000018.1:0-56543 GCF_040547525.1 Roseovarius sp. MBR-6
TGTCACCAGAAAGGGTAAAGGTGGCCGACTTTTACGCCGCCCGCAGCAGGCTCATCCCGCCGCTACCGTGGCCGACTTTCGCACCGCCGTTCTCATCCTTGGTTTTTCGACCCGATTAAGCTCCAAGTGCCGAAGAAGTGGGAGCTTTTTCTGGGCGGCGGAAATCGCGTCTCCGCCGCCTATAATTCTCTCCTGGGCACCATGTTTTTCCCACAACATAATGATTTGTATAGAAAAATCGTTCGGCATGGTTTCACGCCCCGCCTTGATCCAACACCCTTTGAGCGCCGCTTGATGCTTCGAACGCGTCAGTCGGGGGCGCGGGCTCATGGGTCAAAGTCAACCAGACTGTCGGCAAGGCCGCGCCGCGCCGTCGCTTCGGCTTCACCACCGGAAGTGATCGCAGCCGCCCACCGGTCGAGCGCGTCACGCTGCACGGGCGTTATCCTTTCCACCTTGCCGCAGCCCGTGCCATCCAGGCGGTCAATTCGTTTGAACAAGCGCGTTATGCGTTGGCTCAACATCCGTTTCCCGATAAGACAGGGACAGGGGGGCAACCGAGTAAAGTGGCGGACCGCCTCAGGCGATCCCGATGCAGGAATAAGGGTGCGAGAGCGAGACGGATGAGCACGGATTTCAGGCCGGGCGGGGGTCTTTCTTGACCGACATTGCCCCGGCAAAGCTGCGTCTTGACAAATGGCTTTGGCAGGCGCGGTTTTTCAAGACCCGCACGCTTGCGGCAGGGCAGGTGTCGGCGGGTCATGTCCGGGTCAATGGCGCGCGGGTGAGCAAGCCCGCGCAGGGTGTCGGCCCAGGCGATGTGCTGACATTCGCGCAAGGCACGCGGGTGCGGGTGGTGCGCATCGCCGCACTTGGGGCGCGACGCGGGCCTTCCGTCGAGGCGCAGGCCCTCTATGATGACCTGAGCCCGCCCGAGACGCAGGACACCGTTCCGCCGGCACCGCGCTTCGAGGGAAAGGGGCGGCCCACCAAGCGCGACCGGCGCAAACTCCTCCCGCGTGATCCCGGCACGCTTGAATGATCCGGCACACTGGATTAGGTGATGCGCAGCGCTGAGGAAACCTGAGAGATCGCCATGACCTATGTCGTCACCGACAATTGCATCGCCTGCAAATACACCGATTGCGTCGAGGTATGCCCGGTGGACTGTTTCTACGAGGGCGAGAACATGCTGGTGATCCATCCCGACGAATGCATTGACTGCGGCGTGTGCGAACCGGAATGCCCCGCCGACGCGATCCGCCCCGATACCGAACCGGACATGGAGCCGTGGGTCACCTTCAACCGAAAGTATTCCGAGGCTTGGCCGGTCATCGTGACCAAGAAGGACCCGCTGCCCGAAGCCGAAGAGCGCGACGGCGAGACGGGCAAGATGGACAAGTATTTCTCCGAGGCCCCCGGCGAAGGAGGCTGAGCCCGACGCGCATCCCGATTCGGCGCGCAGCCGGACCGGATGAAGGTTTTGAATTCGTTTAACGCATTGAAATCCTGACTTGAAAAGAGGTGTTTGAGAGCATCCCCTTTCGCAAGGGTCTTTTTTGTGTTACACTAACTTAGGTGACACAAGAAACACGCCTCACAGGCCCCCTTACGCTGCCGTTGGGGGCAAATCATGTAACATGACCCATATACCCTGATCTTGAGAGATCGAGGCATGTGGCGTTTGCTGTGCCTTAGGGCGTGATGCAAGGAAAGAACCGAATGTCGAAAACCAGAAAGACCGAGTTTCGCCCCGACGATTACGTTGTCTATCCGGCGCATGGCGTGGGCCAGATCATCTCGATCGAGGAACAGGAGATTGCGGGCCTCAGCCTCGAGATGTTCGTCATCTCCTTTGAAAAGGACAAGATGACCTTGCGCGTGCCAACCAACAAGGCGGTGGAAATCGGGATGCGCGGCCTGTCGAGCCCGGACGTGATCTCCAAGGCGATGACCACGCTCAAGGGCAAGGCGCGCGTCAAGCGGGCGATGTGGTCGCGCCGCGCGCAGGAGTATGAGCAGAAAATCAATTCGGGCGACCTTATCGCCATCGCAGAGGTCGTGCGCGACCTGCACCGCAGCGACGATCAGCGCGAACAGAGCTATTCGGAGCGTCAGCTTTACGAGGCCGCGCTTGAGCGCCTGACGCGCGAAGTGGCGGCCGCCTCCGGTGCGGATGAGGTTCAGGCCGCCAAGCAGGTTGGCGAGGTTCTGGTGTCCCGCGCGGCCTGATCCGTTCATTATCTGAAAAAGGCCGTGCCTCGAAAGGGCGCGGCCTTTGTCGTCTCACGGGCGGCCACCGCCCTGCCGCACGCATGTCACGCGGGTTGAGGGTTGCCAGCCCGGTCAAGGCTGCCGCAAGGACCGTTGAACGCTCATTCAGCCGCCACGGCCTGCGGATCGGCGAGTGCCACGATGTCCATCATGATTGTGTTCAACTCGAAATCCTTGGGCGTATAGACGCGTGCCACGCCCATTTCGCGCATCCGTTTCGCGTCCTCCTCGGGGATGATGCCGCCGACGATCACCGGCACATGCCCCAACTCGGCCGCGCGCATCCGGTCCATCAACTCCTCGACCAGCGGCATGTGGCTGCCCGAGAGGATCGAGAGGCCGACGACATGCGCCTCATCCTCAAGGGCTGCGGCGACGATCTGTTCAGGCGTCAGGCGGATGCCCTCGTAGCGGATATCCATGCCGCAATCGCGGGCACGGCAGGCGATCTGCTCGGCCCCGTTGGAATGCCCGTCAAGCCCCGGCTTGCCGACAAGGAACTTCAGTCGCCGGCCAAGCCGCCCCGAGACGGTATCAACGGCGGCGCGCAGATCGTCGAGCCCCTCGGTGCGGTTCGATGGGCTGGCCGAGACGCCGGTGGGGCCGCGATATTCGCCATGCACGGCGCGCATCTCGGCGGCCCATTCGCCCGTGGTCACGCCTGCGCGGGCGCAGGCGATGGAGGAAGGCATGATGTTGCGCCCCTCGTTTGCCGCGGCGCGCAGATCGGCGAGCGCGGCCGTGACGGCGGCGGCGTCGCGGGTGCTGCGCCAAGCGTCCAGCCGCGCGATCTGCTCGGCCTCGACCGCCGGATCGACGACCATGATCCCGCCATCCTCGGTCTGGAGCGGCGAGGGTTCACCCTCCTGCCATTTGTTGACGCCGACAACGACGGTTTCGCCCGCCTCGATCCGGCCCAGCCGGTCGGCATTGCTTTCCACCAGCCGCGATTTCATATACTCGATCGCCGCCACCGCGCCGCCCATGCTCTCGATATTGGCCAGTTCGTGCCGCGCGCCGTCCTTGAGCACCGCGACCTTGGCATCGACCGCCGGGTTGCCGTCAAAAAGGTCGTCGAATTCCAGCAAATCCGTCTCATAGGCCAGAATTTGCTGCATCCGCATCGACCATTGCTGATCCCAGGGGCGCGGCAGGCCAAGCGCCTCGTTCCACGCCGGAAGCTGAACCGCGCGGGCACGCGCGCGTTTCGAGAGCGTCACGGCCAGCATCTCGATCAGGATGCGGTAAACGTTGTTTTCGGGTTGCTGCTCGGTCAGGCCCAGCGAATTGACCTGCACGCCGTAGCGGAAGCGGCGGTGTTTGGGGTCGCTGACGCCGTAGCGCTCCTGCAATATCTCGTCCCACAGATCGACAAAGGCGCGCATCTTGCACATCTCGGTCACGAACCGGATACCTGCGTTGACAAAGAACGAAATCCGCGACGCGAGGGCCGGGAAATCGGCGGCGGGGACACGAGGGCGCAGCTCATCCAGCACCGCGACGGCGGTGGCCAGCGCAAAGGCCAGCTCTTGCTCGGGCGTGGCGCCCGCCTCTTGCAGGTGATAGGAACAGACATTCATCGGGTTCCATTTCGGCACATGCTTGTAGCAATATTCGGCCACGTCGCCGATCATTTTCAGGCTCGGCGCGGGCGGGCAGATATAGGTCCCGCGCGACAGATATTCCTTGATGAGGTCGTTCTGCACCGTGCCTTGCAACGCGGCCACATCCGCCCCCTGCTCTTCGGCCACGGCGATATAGAGCGCCAGAAGCCAGGGCGCGGTGGCGTTGATCGTCATCGAGGTGTTCATCTGATCGAGCGGGATCGCGTCAAACAGCGTGCGCATGTCGCCCAGATGGCAGATGGGCACGCCGACCTTGCCGACCTCGCCGCGGGCCAGGACATGATCGCTGTCATAGCCGGTCTGTGTGGGCAGATCGAAAGCGACCGAAAGGCCGGTCTGTCCCTTGCCGAGATTCGCGCGATAGAGCGCGTTGGATTTCGCCGCTGTCGAATGGCCCGCATAGGTGCGGATAAGCCAGGGGCGGTCTTTCTGCGTCTGCGACATCAGGCGGCCTCGTGAATCGGTTGCGTAATTTTCTTACGTTCACGACAAACTACAGGCAACAAACCTGCACTGTCAATTCGCTGCGTTGCGGCGAAGCCGGGATTTCGCGCTTGCAGCCGGGGCGGGCCGAAAGCGTGAGCGGCTGGGGCCCTTGTGCACGGCGTTTGGCCTATTGCCCATAGAAGTTCTTGACCCGCAGGACGTCAAAAATGACAATATACCCGCTCAATCAACTTTATCTTCAGCTCTTTCATCAGCCAGAGGTCGCCAAGCAGTCCCCCGGAAATCTCTGGGCGAACATCCGGAGGTGTGCCGAGATGTTCCGCCACTCGCTCGCTCAGCGGAAACGAGCCATCCATCACGACGACCCGAGGATCACGCAAGTGAGCGCGAGGCAGGCAAGCCCCAGAACCGCCTCGCCGAGCGAGGGCAAGGGACCTTCCTCGGGCACGCCGTATTCAGGGGCGAACATGCCGGCGAGACAGGGGTCGGGGGCGTAGCAGATCATGGGCGCGGCTCCTTGTCTCGGGGTCAGGTCAGGATCAGTATGGCCAGCATCGAGACATAGGCGACGGCAAAGACGGTCATGGGAACGGCCTTGCGGATGCGGTTGAATACGGGTGTCATGCGATGGCCTCCTGTCGGCTGAGATGGGTCTGGAAACTTGTCGTGGCGCGGCCCGGCAGGGCGGGTAGCGTCCAGATCAGATCGCGCAGGGCGCGCCCCTCGGGCCAGGGGCCAAAGCCCGAGGCCACGTTGATATGCCCCGCCTCGCCCATATCGACAAACTCCGCGCCCCAGCGTTTGGCAAGCCAGCGCGCGCGCGGCTGTGCCATCCACGGATCGTTGCGGCTCGCGGCGACGATGGTCGGCACGTGCAGGGCCACCTCGGGGATCTTGCCGAAAGGGGCTGTGCGCGCGTCATGGCTGGGCTCTGCCGGCGCCACCAGAAGCGCGCCGCCGACCTTGAGCTGCGGCCAGCGCGCCAGAAGCTGCACCGCCGCCACCGCCCCCAGCGAATGCGCCACCAGAACCGCGCCGGGATGCAGCAAAAGCGCGCCCGCGATCTCGGTCAGCCATTGATCCGAGCGCGGGCGGGTCCAGCATTTCTGCTCGACGATGCGCGCGGTCGGGTCGATGCGTTCCCACCAGTGTTGCCAATGGGGGGCGGGCGAGCCGTCAAGGCCGGGAAGAAGCAGGGTTCTGATCATGGTGATCTCCTTTCCCAAATACACTATCATGTTTATCGTGTTTTAGGGTTCCAAATTTGTCGCAGGTTTTGGAATGTGAGTCTCCTTTTCGGGGGTGGGTCAGACCGTCTCGGTATCGACTGGCAACACGGTGCTGTCGCGGATCACCTCCATCGAGAATTTCGAGGTGACATTGCGACAGGGCAAACGGCGGGTCAGCAGCAGGTAGAATTCGTCAAAGCTGGCCATGTCGGCCACGGCGACTTTCAGCAGGTAATCGACATCGCCCGCCATGCGATGCACTTCGATGATCTGCGCAAATTCCGCGATGGCGGCGCGAAACTCGGCGCGCCACTCGCGGGAATGATCGGGGGCCTCGATCTCGACAAAGACGGTCAGGCCAAGGCCGATCCGGGCGGGGTCAACGATGGCCACCCGCCCGGTGATGATGCCAGTGGCCTCAAGCTTTTGCACCCGTTTCCAGCAGGGGGTTTGCGACAGCCCGACGCGCTCGGCCAGTTGCGCCACGGGAATGGTCGCGTCGCGCATCAACTCGTGCAGGATCTTGCGGTCGATACGGTCCAGATCGGTCTTGGTCATGATCAGGACGCCGTGAATTCACGCACGAAATCATTGACCGGTTTGGCGCGGATCTCCGAGGGTTTGCCGACCTGCTCGATGCGGCCCATCGACATGACCACCACCAGATCGGCCAGTTCCATCGCCTCTTCCTGATCGTGGGTCACGAAAATCGTGGTCAGGCCGGTGGTGTCGTGGATATCGCGCAGGCCCTGGCGCAATTCCTTGCGCACCTTGGCATCCAGCGCGCCGAAGGGTTCATCCAGCAGCAGCATCCGCGGCTCGATCGCCAACGCGCGCGCCAGCGCCACGCGCTGCCGCTGCCCGCCCGAGAGTTGGCTGGGATAGCGCGCGCCGATATCGGGTAGCTGGATCAGGTCCAGCAAGCGGTTCACCCGGCGGCCGATCTCGGCCTCGGTCGGGCGGGTCTTGCGGGGGCGCGCGCGCAGGCCATAGGCGATGTTTTCAAACACGGTCATGTGTTTGAAGAGTGCGTAATGCTGAAACACGAAGCCCGCGCGGCGTTCCTGCACGCTCAGCCCGGTGGCGTCGGAGCCATCAAACAGCACCCGCCCCGAGGTGGGAAATTCCAGCCCGCCAAGGATGCGCAAGAGCGTGGTCTTGCCCGACCCCGACGGCCCCAGAAGGGCGATGAGCGCCCCCGAGGGGATGGCGAGCGAGACCGGATGCAGCGCCCGCTCGGTGCCGAATTCCTTGGCCAGTTCCTCGATCTCGATATGCATGTGTTTTGCCCTTTCAGTGGCGGCGCGTTGCGGCCAGAACATCCGCGTGACGCCATTCCAGAAGCGATTTGAGGGTGAGCGTGACCAGCGCCAGAAGCGCCAGAACAGCGGCCAGTGAAAACGCCGCGACCGAGAGATATTCGTTGTAGAACATCTCGATCATGATCGGCATGGTGGTTGTCTCGCCCCGGATCTTGCCCGAGATGACGGCGACCGCGCCAAACTCGCCCATGGCGCGCGCGTTGCACAAGAGCACGCCATAAAGCAGCGCCCAACGGATATTGGGCAGGGTGACAGTGAAAAAGGCGCGCCAGCCTGAGGCCCCCAATGTGAGCGCCGCCTCTTCCTCGGCCTGGCCCTGTTCGATCATCACCGGAATGAGCTCGCGCGCGACAAAGGGGAAGGTCACGAACATCGTGGCCAGCACGATGCCGGGAAAGGCGAACACGATCTGCATGTCATTGGCCACCAACCAGCCCCCGAGCGACGAGTTGACGCCGAACAAAAGCACCAACGCCAGCCCCGCCACCACCGGCGAGACGGAAAACGGCAGGTCAATCAGCGTGATCAGGAACGCCTTGCCGCGAAAGTCGAACTTCGTGATCGCCCAGGCGGCGGCGATACCGAACACCGCGTTCAGCGGCACGGCGATGGCCGCGACGATCAGCGTGAGGCGGATCGCCGACCACGCATCGGGCGACGACAGCGCCGTGAGCGAGGCCGCCCAGCCATCGCGCAGCGCCTCGGCAAAGACGGCGATGAGCGGCGCGAAGAGCAGCACGCCGATCAGCACCAGAACCGTGCCGATCAGAAGATGTCGCGCCAGCCGTGGCTCCGTGGTGACGGGGGTGTGGTGAGTGAGCGCGATATCAGACATGCTTGCCCCCTGCGTCGCAGCTAAGGTCGTCAAGCGATCCGGTGCCATGCGCGTTGGCCAAAACCTCGCCGAGCGCGAGGGCAAGCATCAACGCGATCAAGATCAGGGGGCCACCGACGACCCACACCGCGAGGATGACCCAAAGCGATTTGCCGGCGGCCATCGCCGCCAGGATCAGGATAAGCGTTGCCAGCCCGGCGAGAAGAAACGTCGCGCCAGCAGCAAGTTCGGGTTCGTTGTGTGTGTTCACGATATCAGACAAGACCGATCCTCCGTCTGCTCCAGATTTGAATGATGTTGATGGCCAGCAGCATCGCAAAGGAAATCAGCAACATGGCGATGCCGATCGCGGCAGCGGCGTCGTAATTGTATTCCTCCAGCCGGATCACGATCAGCAGCGGTGCGATCTCGGTGAGGTTCGGGATATTGCCCGCGATGAAGATGACCGATCCGTATTCGCCGACCGACCGCGCCAAGGCGAGTGCGAAGCCGGTCAGAAGTGCCGGCGTCAGCGTGGGCAGAACCACCCGGCGCAGCGTGTAGGCGCGGCGCGCGCCCAGCGTGGCGCTGACCTCTTCCACCTCGCGGTCCAACTCTTCGATCACCGGCTGCACGGTGCGCACAACGAAGGGCAGCCCGATGAAGATCAGCGCCATCCAGATGCCCAACTCGGTATAGGCCACCTTGATGCCCAAGGGGGCCAGCGCCTGCCCGAACACACCATTGGGCGCGTAAAGCGCGGTGAGCGCGATGCCCGCCACCGCCGTCGGCAGGGCAAAGGGCAGGTCAACGGCGGCGTCGATCAGCTTGCGCCCCCAGAACCGATAGCGCACCAGCACCCAGGCCAGTGCCAGCCCGAACACGAGGTTGAACAGCGACGCGATCAAAGCGGCGCGAAACGACAATTCCAGCGCCGCCCAGATGCGGCGCGAATTGACCATGCCCCACACATCGGCCGGGCCAATCATCAGGCCACGCCCCAGCAACGCGCCGATAGGAAGAAGCACCACGATGGACAGGATCGCCATCATGATGCCAAAGCTCAGCCCAAACCCCGGCAGGGGTGAGGGCGAGCGCAAAAGGCTCGCCCGCATGGTCATTCCTCATAAATCTGATCAAACACGCCGCCCTCGCCGAAATACTCGGGCTGCACCTTGGGCCAGCCGCCGAACTCGGCAATCGACAGGCGCGTGACATCGGGGAAGCGCGCGACATCCTCGGGGTTGGCCTTGGACGTGTCCCAGGCGCGGTAGAAGTGTTTCAGCGCCAGTGCCTGTGCCTCGGGGCTGTAGAGATGCTCCAGATAGGCCTCGGCGGCCTTGCGCTGCGCCTCGCTCTTGATGTTGCCATCGACCAGCGTCACCGGCGGCTCCGCCAGAACCGAGACCGACGGCACCACGATGTCGAACGCATCCTCGCCGCGCTCCTTCAGCGCCAGAAACGCTTCGTTCTCCCACGCGAGCAACACATCGCCGATGCCGCGCTGCGTAAAGGTCGTGGTCGAGCCGCGCGCGCCGGTATCGAGCACCGGCACGTTTTTATAAAGCTTGCCCACAAAGTCCTTGGGATCGAGCCCGTTCTTGTCGGCATAGGCCCAGGCGGCAAGGAAGTTCCAGCGCGCGCCGCCCGATGTCTTGGGGTTGGGGGTGACGACCTGAACGCCGTCCTTCACCAGATCATCCCAATCCTTGATGCCCTTGGGGTTGCCGTCGCGCACCAGAAACACAATGGTCGAGGTATAGGGCGAGGAATTATGCGCCAGCCGCGATTGCCAGTCGGCGGGGAATTTGCCGGTGCTGGCGGAAATCTTGTCGATATCGGCCGACAGCGCCAGCGTGACCACCGTCGCCTCCAGCCCGTCGATCACGGCCCGCGCCTGTGCGCCCGCGCCGCCATGCGATTGCTGAACGGTCACCGGTGCATTGCCCTGCGCGGTCCACCAGTCGTTGAAGAGCTCGTTATACTCGCGGTAAAACTCGCGGGTCGGGTCGTAGGACACGTTGAGGATCTCCACGCTCTCCTGCGCCTGTGCCGCGCCGTTGCCGACCGGGCTCAGCATCAGGCCAAGGGCGGCAACAGTCGCCACGAGGCCGCCACGCAGGCCGCGCTTGCCGAGCAACCGGCTGCCAAGATCCACCACCGCGCGGCTTTTTTCGACCGCGCGTCCGATCAGGCGCGTCTTGCCGGCCTCGATCTCGATGCGGCCATCGCTCAGAGTGCGAATGAATTTGCCCTGTGCCTGCGCATAGGCGCCAAGCTGGATGGTGCGATACATGGGTGTCTCCTTTGTTCAACCCCGTGTCCAAATCTCGTGTCAGGCGGCGGGGCCGATGGGACGCAACACCCTTTCCAAGGGCGCTGTCCCGGCGCACCGCCATCTGACACCTAAATAACGACAGAGATGGTCGAGTATTGCAAAGGAAAAATCACGGCGATCTTGGTCGTGATTATAGAATATTATTCTCCGGCCTGCGACGCCGCCACATCGAAGCGCTCCAGCGGGGCCGAATCCCGCTGCAAATCGGCCAAAGTCAGCGATTCGATCATCAGGATATAGGTGGCATAAAACCCGCCAAACACCGCCCGCACGCGGCAGGTTTGTTCATCCTTGCAATCCTCGCAACGCCGGTAAGCCTTGCGCGAGAGGCACGGCAGCGGTGCCATCGGCCCGTCAATCAGGCGCAAAACCTCGGCAATCGAAATGCGGCGCGGCTCCTTGATCAGCTCATAGCCGCCATTGCGCCCCCGCTTGCTGCCGATCAAGCCAGCGCGCTTGAGGTCCAGCAGGATATGCTCCAGAAACCGCTTCGGCGCGCCGGAACGCTCTGCGATTTCCTCGATCCGCAACGCCTCGCCTGTGTCCGCCTTTTCATCGGCCAGAACCATCAGGGATTTGAGAGCATATTTTGTCTTGTGGGTGATCATGTCGGATATCTGGCCTTGGAAAGTGCGACTAACAAGGTCAACTTTATCAGGATGTCTGCAAAACGCGAGACCCGAGCGCTGTTTGCTATGAAAAACCACGGGTCATCAGAGCAAATATATCACGTGCCTATTACCTGGTCCGCTCCGCTCGGCCGTGGACGTCGCCGCCGGCAGTCGGAACCGTGCCTGGAAGCCGTCCGCTGCGTCGGGCCTTGGGGATGCGAGGGTCAGCGTGCCGCCGGTGCGGTTTGCGATGGCGGCGACGATCGCAAGTCCGAGCCCGCTGCCATCCGAGGTCTGCGTGTCGCGCTGGAAGCGGTCGGTCAGGTGGGCGAGGCGATCAGGGCCGACCACCGGTCCGGCGTTCGAGACGATCAGTGCGCCATCAGGCGTGAGAGTTACCCCAACATCGCCATATGCGGCACCATGCCGAAGCGCATTCTCCACCAGGTTTCGGCAAACGATACCCAGGGCGTCGGGGTCGATGGTCGACAGGACCGGCGTCCCGGGAAGGTCAAGCGCAATCGCGGGTGCCTCGAGGCCGCGCGCCATGTCCTCCACGACAAGGCGCAGCGCCATTCGCGCATCACATGGCATTTCCGACAACAGGCGTCCGCCTTCGGCGCGCGCCAGTTGCATCAGGCGCTCGGTGCGGCGGGTCAGCCGTTTCAGCGTCTCCTCGATATCGGTTGCGCGCTGTGCTGCCGCGCGGTCGCCGGTTTCCGACCGAAGGCGTTGCGCCTGCGCGATGGCCCCCGCAAGTGGCGTCCGCAACTCATGAGCCGCGTTCGCCGCAAAGCTGCGCTCGGCCTCGAACGCCGCGCGGAGCCGGGTCAGAAGGGCGTTCAACGTGTCGGCCAGCGGGGCGATTTCCCTCGGCAGGTCCTGGTCCGGCACTTCCGAGAGGTCGCGGGCGTCGCGCGCGTCAAGCCGGGTGCGGAACCGGTGCAGGGGCCCAAGGCTGAAGCGGACAAACAAGATGATCGCCGCAAGCGCCAGGGGCAGCACGACCAGCACCGGCAGGCCGAGGCCCATCTGGACTTCCCGAGCGACCGAGGCGCGATGCGCCAGCGGTTCGGCCACGGTGATCCGGATCGTGCCCTGCAAGGCGGCGTCGCTGTAGAGGCGATGCGTGGCGGTCTGGCCAAATCCCGGACCGTCGTAGGGAGGAAAAACGGCAGGGTCCGCCGCATGGGATTGCAGCAGGATGCGCCCTTGGGCATCGCGGACGACGTAAGTGAAAAACTCGTCATGCGCGCGGATCGGTGCAAGGCGCTGCGTCACGCCCTGATCTTCCCGCCCGACGATGTCGGTCACGGCCAGCGGCAGGATACGCTCGGCGGTCTCGCGCAAGGCACTGTCGAACACCTCGTCCATTTCGCCCCGGACGATCACCGCCGTGATCGCGGCGGCGGCGAGCCACAGGACCGTCAGCACGAGACCGAGCGTGAGGCCGAGCCGCGCCTGAAGGCTGGCGGGCCAGCTCATGCGCGCCCCAGACGGTAGCCCATGCCGCGCTCGGTCTCGATGATGGCACTCCCCAGCTTCTTGCGCAGGCGGCTCACGTGGACCTCGATGGTGTTGCTCTCGATCTCGGAACCGAAGCTGTAGAGCTTGTCTTCCAGTTGCGCCTTGGACAGCAATTGCCCGGGGCGCGACAGGAATGCCTCGAAGAGTGCCCATTCGCGCGCCGTCAGGGCGACCGGCTTGCCGTCCTTGTGGATGCTGCGGGCGGCGAGGTCGATATCCAGAGGCCCGTGGCTGACGATGGGGTTGGGGTTGCCGCTGTAGCGTCGCGCGACCGAACCGATGCGCGCCGACAGCTCCGACAGGTCGAAGGGTTTGACGAGGTAATCGTCGGCGCCCGCGTTCAAGCCCTCGATCCGGTCCGAGACCTGATCGAGGGCGGTCAGGATGATGACCGGCGTCACATCGCCCCGCGCGCGCAAGGATTTCAGAAATCCGATGCCGCGCCCGTCCGGCAGCATGAGGTCCAGGAGGATCAGGTCATAGGCGGTTCCAGTCACCGCGTCGCCCGCCGCATCGAGCCGCGTGACCCAATCCACCGACTGACCGTCGGCAGTGATCTGGTCGCGCACGGCGGCACCGAGTGTCGTGTCGTCCTCGATCAGCAGGATGCGCATGGGGTTTGATCTTTCCTTGTGTATTTGATCCGCTTCTGACGGTTTGTGCTGACGCAAAGCTGACGCGCGCGGGCCAATGTCTTCAGCCTGCCGTCAGCTTCGCCGCGCATAAGCTGCCTCAACAGGCGTTCCACAAGGAGATTGGCCCATGAAGCGGACATTGACAATTCTTGGCTTTCTCGCGGTCTTTCCGGCCGGTGCCGCGCTGGCGGATGATGATTGTTTCGTGCCGATGGCCGATTGGCAACCGCGCGATGCCGTGGCGCGGCTGGCCGAGACGAATGGCTGGACCGTGCGCCGCATCAAGATCGACGATGGCTGCTACGAGATCGACGGTCGGGATGCCAGCGGACGGCGAATCGAGGTGACTGTCCACCCGGCCACGCTGCAAGTGATCGAGTTCGAATACGAGGATGATGACGACGACGATCGACACGATCGGGATCGGGATCGGGATCGCAAAGGAGAGAAGGATGACTGACACCAACGCCATGCACACATCACGACCGGATGCCCGGACGGATCGCAAGGTCCGGGTCTGGGACCCTCTCGTCCGGGTGTTCCACTGGAGCCTTGTCGCCGCCTTCGCGGTGGCCTGGCTGAGTGCCGAGGAGCTTGACACCCTGCACGAGGTCGCGGGCTATGTCGTCGCCGGTCTGGTGGGTTTCCGGCTGATATGGGGCCTTGTCGGCAGCCGCTATGCGCGCTTTTCGCAATTCCTCAAGGGGCCCCGCGAGACGCTGGCCTATATCGGCGACCTGACGCGGGGCAGAGAGCGGCGCTATCTTGGTCACAATCCGGCCGGGGCGGCGATGATCGTGGCGTTGCTGATCGCGCTCTCGGGCACAGCCTTCACCGGTTGGCTTCTGGACGAGCCGGGCCGCGTGGCGATGCTGCCCGATATGCCGCAGATCGTGGCCCCTGCCCTTGCGGATGGCGACGACGATGGCGACGACGGCGAAGGCGGCGGCGGGTTTGTCGAAGAGGCGCACGAGGTTCTGGCCAACCTGCTGCTGCTGCTCGTGGCGCTGCACGTCGCGGGCGTCGTGCTGGCCTCGTTCCGCCACGATGAGAACCTCGCGCGCGCCATGGTCACCGGTGACAAGCGCGCACCGGAACCGGGCGACATCGCCTGAGCGTGCGAAATCCCCGCTTGATCCGGCCCCGCCTTCACCGGCGGGGCTTTTTTCTTGCTGACGGCAAGCTGAAGCGCGACTCACCGCTTTGTCAGGATGCGCTCAGGTCGGCACGCCAGATTGGTCTCAGCAGAGAAAAGGAGACCCTGCCATGAAACAGACCCTGATTGCCCTTTCCCTTGTCGCCCTCCTGCCCGCAGGTGCGGCGCTGGCCGATGACGATGATTGCAATGTGCCCCGCGACCAGTGGCAACCGCGCGAGGCCGCGATGCAGGCGGCCGAACAGAACGGCTGGACCGTGCGCAAGTTCAAGATCGACGATGGCTGTTACGAGATCGAGGGCCGCGATGCCAATGGCCGCGAGATCGAGGCCAAACTTGATCCCGCAACGCTGAAGGTCGTCGAGATGGAATATGAGGAGGATGACGACGACGATGATCGCGGCGGTGCCCGCAATCCCGCGCCGGCAGGCACCGTGGCCCCGCCGCAGAACGGCCTTTTCGGCACCGGCACCGTGCCGACGGTCAAAGTCAACTGATCCATGCCGCGGCGCGGCGGACTCCGCTGCGCCGTGCGTTGGATCCTGCATCACACCGCCATAAGGACATTGTCATGAAACCACTCCTCGCAACGCTCGCACTCACCACCGCGCTGACGCTTCCCGGCCTCGCCATGGCGAGGCCCGTCACATTGACCACCACCTTGAACACTTACGGCGGCGACGGCGCTTACCTTGCGCTCTATGTCACGGACGCCTCGGGCGCCTATGTCGGCAGCCTGTGGATGGCGGGCGGCAAGTCGAAATATTACACGCATCTGACCGACTGGCACCGCGCCACAGGGGGCGACACGGGCCAGGTCAACGGCATCACCGGGGCCAGTGTCGGCGCGGGGCGGACGCTCGAGATCACGCTCGATCTGGCCGATGCGCTCTTTGATGCGGGCTATACGCTGCACATCGACGCAGCGGTCGAGGACATGCGCGACAGCCCCAACGAGGTGGCGGTGCCGCTGACGACCGCAGGCGCGGGCACGCCCGTGCAGGGCCGCCGCTATATCGCCAGCTTCAAATACGACATGTAAGGGAGGGGGCCATGATCCGCGCACTCCACCGCTGGCCGGGTCTTTTGGCCCTCGTGCTTGTCACCATCCTCAGCCTGAGCGGCGCGACGCTGTCGGTCTTTCCGGCGGCCGAGCGCATCACCGAGCCGCAGGCCGAGGCCGGGCTGAGCGTCGCCACCCTCGCGGACCGGATCCAGGGCGCCTATCCGGGGGTTGAGCAGATCCGCCGCGCGCCCTCGGGCCGGATCACCGCCTATTGGTTCGATCAGGGCGCGCCGGGGGCCGCCGTGATCGACCCGGCCACCGGGCAGGGCGTGGCCTCTGCCGACCCCAACCAGACTCAACGCTGGCTGACCAACCTGCACCGCTCGCTCTTCCTCGGCGACGGGGGGCGCATCGCAATGGCGGCAGGGGCGGCTGCAATACTGGTGCTCTCGTTGTCGGGGGCCTTGCTGGTGGCACGGCGGACGGGCGGTTGGCGGCACTGGTTCGCGCGCTTGCGCGGACCGCTGGCTGGTCGGCTGCATGTCGGGATCGCCCGCATCGCGGTGGCGGGCCTTGTGCTGTCCTCTGCCACCGCCCTTTGGATGACGGCCTCTACCTTCGATCTTCTGCCCGATGCCGAGGTCATGGCCGATTTCCCCGCAGAGGTGAGCGGCGAGGCGGGCTTTGCGCTGCGCCAGATGCCCGCCCTCCGGGATACCCCGGTCAGCGCGCTGCGCGACCTCG
Source organism: Roseovarius sp. MBR-6 (assembly GCF_040547525.1). Classification (NCBI taxonomy): domain Bacteria; kingdom Pseudomonadati; phylum Pseudomonadota; class Alphaproteobacteria; order Rhodobacterales; family Roseobacteraceae; genus Roseovarius; species Roseovarius sp. MBR-6. The sequence continues at coordinate 15,729 of NZ_JBEPPW010000018.1, forward strand.
GCTTTCCCTATGCCGGTGATGCGACGGATGTCTTTACGCTGACCACCGACAGCGGCACCGGCCATATCGACCAGGGCACCGGCGCGCTGCTGTCCTGGGCCCGGCCGGGCAACTGGCAACGCGTGTCGGAAACCATATACATGCTGCACACCGGACAGGGGGCTGCGCTGCTTGGGCTGATCCTTGGGGTGATGGCGCTTGGCGTGCCCGCGATGGGGGCGACGGGTGGGCTGATCTGGCTGGCCGGGCGGCGCGGGCGGCCCCGCATCCGGGGCAATCAGCCTGCCGCGCGCGCCGAAACGGTCGTGCTGGTTGGCAGCGAGGGCGGCAGCACCTGGGGCTTTGCCGCAACATTGCACGCGGCGCTGAGCCGCGTCGGGCAGAGCGTGCATGTCGGCCCGATGTCGGGATTTGCGCCGCAGCGCTACACAGCCGCCCGCCGGATCATTCTGCTTGCAGCGACCTATGGCGATGGCGCGGCGCCGTCCTCGGCCAAGGGGTTTCTTGACCAGTTGATCAACGCGGACTGCGCGCCGGATGTGCCGCTCGCCGTGCTTGGCTTTGGCGACCGCAGCTTTCCCGCCTATTGCGCTTTTGCCAAGGCGGTCTCAGCAGCGGCAGAGGCCAAGGGCTGGGCCGAACTGATACCACTGGACACCATCGACCGCCAGTCGCCGCAGGATTTTGCCCGCTGGGGCCGCGCGCTGGGCGAGGCTCTGGGGGTCGATCTCGACTTGTCGCACCAGCCGGTCCTGCCGAAGTCCGAGACGCTGACCATTGTCTCGCGCCGTGATTACGGGGCCGAAGTGCAGGCCCCCACGGCGATCCTGCGCTTTGCCCTGCCGCGGGCCACGCTCTGGCAGCGGCTGAGCGGCGCGGGGTTTGCCCGGTTCAGCGCGGGCGATCTCATCGGCATCGTGCCACGGGGCAGCGCCGTGCCGCGCCTCTATTCGCTCGCCTCTGCCCGCCGCGACGGCTTTGTCGAGATCGTCGTCAAGAAGCACGCGGGCGGCCTTTGCTCGGGACAGCTCACGGCGTTGGAGCCGGGCGACACGGTGACCGCCTTCCTGCGCCGCAATCCCGGCTTCCGGCCCGCACGGGGCCGCACCCCGCTGATCCTGATCGGGGCGGGCACCGGCATCGGGCCGCTGGCGGGGGTCATCCGTGGCAATAGGCGACACCGGCCCGTGCATCTCTTCTTCGGGATGCGCCATCCCGCCAGCGATTTCCTCTATGACGCGGAGATGCCCGGTTGGCAGGCTGACGGCCGACTGACCAAGCTGATAACGGCCGTCTCGCGCGGGGCGCAACGCCATTACGTCCAGGACGCGTTGCGCGGCGACGCGGCGCTGGTGGCGCAGCTTGTCCGCGACGGCGCACGCATCATGGTCTGCGGCGGGCGCGACATGGCGGCGGGCGTCACGGACGCGCTGGCCGAGATCCTCGCGCCCTCGGGGCTGACGCCTGCAACACTGAAGGCGGAGGGGCGGTATGTCGAAGATGTCTACTGAGCGCGCGCGCATCGTCCTGAACGGCCCGACCATGGGCACGCGTTGGTCGGCGCGGTTCCTTGCAGAGCCGGGGTTTGACACCGGCCCTCTCGAGGCCGCGCTGCAAGCGGCCGTCGACGACGTGGACGGGCAGATGTCGACATGGAACGCGGGCAGCGACCTGATGCGCCTCAACGCCGCCCCCGTCGGTGCCTGGGTGGCGATCCCCGATCACCTGCATAGGGTGCTGCAACTTGGTCTGGAGATCGGGCGCGCCTCGGGTGGGGCCTTTGATATCGGCATGGGCGATGCCGTGACGGCCTGGGGTTTCGGGCCCGAAGCCGCCGCGCCCGATGGCATCCGCGCCGCGATGGCGGCAAAACGGAACCACGCCCATGAGAGCCTCGAGGTCGGCGCGGCCCGGGCGCGCAAGTCCGCGCCGATTGCGATTGATCTCAACGGTATCGCCAAGGGCTATGGCGTGGACCGGCTGGCAGAAACCCTTTGCGACCACGGAATTGGCAATGCCCTTGTCGGCATCGACGGTGAGATGCGCGCCATGGGCCTCCGGCAGGATGGCGAGGCATGGATCATCGCGGTGGAAGCGCCGGATCCGGATCGCCGGACGCCGCAGTCCATCCTGGCACTTGAGGACGCCGCTGTGGCGACCTCGGGCGATTACCGCCACTGGGTCGAGGTGCAGGGAAGACGCCTGTCGCACACGATGGACCCTGCCCGCGGCGCGCCGCTGATCGCGTCGCCTGCCTCCGTCACGGTCGTTGCGCGGACATGTGCCGAGGCCGACGCCTGGGCGACGGCGCTGATGGTGCTGGGCGCGGAGAGGGGTGCGGCACTGGCGCGGCAACGCGCGCTCGACGCCCTGTTCCTTGTGCGCGATGATGACGGGACCACAAGGGGCATTGGAGTCGGACGGCTTTTTTCCGGCGACCCCGCCGCAATTGTCCCCACCGGGGAAGGATGAGCCGTATGGAACAGACCCGCACCGACCGTTTCAAGACCGCGCTCCTGCTGATGGCCGCAACCGGGCTGATCGCGGGACTTGCAGTCTACCTTGCGGGTCAAACCGATATCGCGAACCTTGTCTGGATCGCAGGAGTCGTTCCCGCGCTCACAGCGCTCGTGGTCGAAATCGTCCGGAGCATCGGGCGCGGCGAGGTGGGCCTCGATATCGTTGCCGCGCTCTCGATGTCGGCGGCGCTCATCTTCGGCGAGACGCTGGCGGCGGCGGTCGTCGCGGTGATGTATTCGGGCGGCACCTTTCTGGAATCCTTCGCCGAAGGCCGCGCCCGCCGCTCGATGCGGGACCTTCTGTCGCGTGTGCCCCGGACGGCAACCCGGCACCGCAACGGCGGGCTGGAGGATGTGCCGCTTGATGACCTCGTCCCCGGTGATCTCCTGCTGATCCGTCAGGGCGATGTCGTTCCGGTGGACGGCAGGGTGGCCTCCGACACGGCCTTCCTCGACACGTCGGCGTTGACCGGCGAATCGCTGCCGGTGCGGCTGGCGCGCGGGGCGGACGCCATGAGCGGTGCGACCAACGCGGGCGAGGCCTTTGATCTGACGGCTGTGCGCGAGGCGAAGGACAGCACCTATGCCGGGATCGTCCGCCTGGTGGAGGAGGCGCAGGCATCGAAGGCGCCGATGTCGCGGCTGGCGGACCGCTGGTCGCTGGGCTTTCTGGCCGTCACCGTCAGCATCGCCTTCGCGGCCTGGTGGGTCTCCGGCGATCCGATCCGCGCGGTCGCCGTGCTGGTGGTGGCCACGCCCTGCCCGCTCATCCTCGCCGTGCCGGTCGCGCTGGTGGCGGGCCTCTCGCGCGCGGCGCATTTCGGCGTGCTGATCAAGGGCGCGGGGCCGCTGGAAACCATGGCGCGCATCCGCACGCTCATCCTCGACAAGACCGGCACCCTGACGGATGGCCGCCCGCAGATCGTATCAATCGACAGCGCGGACAGCATGGGCGCGGACGATATCCTGCGCCTTGCCGCAGCACTCGACCAGGCATCCAAGCACCCTGTCGCGCAGGCCATCGTCGCCGCCGCAAAGGCGCGCGGCCTCTCGCTGCCCGTTCCGACAGAGGTGGCCGAGATCCCGGGCGAAGGGGTCTTGGGCCGTGTCGAGGGCCGCGAGGTGATCGTCGGCGGCGACGGGTTCGTGGCGTCCCGGGTCGGGCGGATGGTGGGCGATCACCCCGCCAAGGGTGCCGGCTCGGTCCTTGTCGCCGTGGCGGTTGACGGTCACATGGCCGGGCATCTGGTGATGTCCGACCCGCTGCGCGAGGGGGCGGGCACCATGCTGGAAGGTCTGCGCCGCCAAGGGATTGCGCGCATCCTTCTGGCCACCGGCGACCGCGCGGACGTGGCCGAGCGCGTGACCGAGGGGCTGGGCCTTGACGGGCTACGGGCTGGCCTCACGCCGGACCAGAAGGTGTTGCTGGTGCTCTCCGAGCGCAAACACGGGCCGGTGATGATGGTGGGTGACGGCGTCAACGACGCGCCCGCCCTGGCCGCGGCCGATGTGGGCGTGGCGATGGGGGCACGGGGTGCTGCGGCCTCGGCCGAGGCTGCCGACGTGGTGCTGCTCGTCGACCGGATCGACCGGCTGGGCCCGGGGATCGAGATCGCGCGGGCCTCGCGCCGGATCGCCGTGGAAAGCGTGGTGGCGGGGATCGGTCTGTCGATCCTGGGCATGATCGCGGCCGCGTTCGGCTACCTCACCCCGGTTCAGGGTGCGCTTTTGCAGGAGGTGATCGACGTCGCCGTGATCCTGAACGCCCTGCGCGCGCTGCGCATCGCCCCGCAGGAGCCGGCCACGGGCAAACCACGGGCCACCCCCATGTCAGAGAAAGCTGACATTGTTCAAGGGGCCACGCCATGAGCCGTCTATCACATTCCGAAATCCACATGGCGACCGGGGATACACGTCAACCACCCGCACCAAGCAGAGTGGCCACAAGCGGATTCGGAAAGCGCCGGTCGCGGGTCACCGCAAGAAAGGATTCCGCAAGGCCATCAAGCTTGACGGCCTCGACAAGACGCCCGGAGGCCAGTTCGTCCTGAACAACAATGGGCGGAATGACGGCCAGCCCGGCATCTTCGCGCGCCAGAAGCCGCAGCATGGCCATGTCGTCCACTTCGGCCGCGATGACGGGCGTCACGCCAAGGCGGCTGATCAGCGCGTCAAAGGCCTCGCGTAGCGCGGTCTCGCGCGTGGGCAGCACGACCGGGGCGCGCGCCAGCAGGTCGGCCAGACGCCAGGGGCCGGGTCCGATCCGGGCTGGCGTGCCGATCAGGCTGACCGGCTGTTCGGACAGCCGATGCACCAGCCATGGGCTGGCGGCATCGCGGGGCGGGGCGAGGTTCGTCAGCATGACGTCAAGCGCAGTCGCCCCGAGACCTCGCAAAAGCTCGGCCTGACTGCCCGAGCGCAGCACCACCTCGACGTCGGATCGGCCGATCAGGGGGCGCAGGAATTGCAGCTGGAAGTTGCGCGACAGCGTCGCCAGCGCGCCAACCCGCAGCACCTGCTTGCTGCGACCGGTCTCGCGCAGCGTCGCGGTCAGATCCTCGGCGGTGCGGAAAATCGCCTCGGCATGATCCAGCGCAATCCGGCCCGCTTCGGTCAGCACCATGGCCCGGCCGCGGCGTTCAAACAGATCGTGGCCAAGTGTTTGTTCCAGCGTGCGTATCTGGGTCGACAGCGCGGATTGCGACAGGTTCAGCCGCCGCGCCGCCGCCGTCAGCGATTCATTGGTCGCCACGGCGCGGAACAGTCGCAGGTGATGCAGGTTGATCTGGGGCATCGTTCTGTTTCATGGAATGATAATCACCATAATATGTATTTTTATAGAGGATATCCAGCCGCTATCCATTCCTTCGCTTCTCACAACATTGCGGAGACCTCAGAATGGACCCCTTGTCGCTCGCACCGCTGCCGCTTCTGGCGGCCTCTGTCCTTGCTGCCCTGCGGCCCGGTCGCCGCCCCGGTGCTATCCCGGCCATCGCCGAGGGATCCGCACTTGCCGCGCTGGCCCTCGCGACAGCGGGGGTGGTGTGGGTGTTCCTCGCCGGGTCGAGCGTTCTTGATCTCGGGTCGGGGCCGGGGCTTCTGGCGCTGCGGCTTGATGCTGTCAGTGCGACAATGGGCCTGCTGGTCGCCTTCGTCGGCTGGATTGTGGTGCGCTATGCGCGCCGTTACCTGGACGGCGAGGCGCGCGAGGGGCGATTTCATGCGCTGATGCTGGCCACGCTGGCGGCGGTCCTTGTGCTGATCCAATCCGGCAGTCTTGCGGTGCTGGCGGCGGCCTTCGTGGCGACCGGCCTCGGCCTGCGGCAACTGCTGCTCTTCTACCCCGCGCGGGCCGAGGCGCGCCGGGCGGCAACGAAATTCACCCTTGTCTGGGGCACGGGCGACGCGGCGGTGATCATGGCGGCGCTGCTGCTCTGGTCCGCCTACGGGACGGCCGACCTTTCCGCCATCGCCGCGGCAGCGGGTCCGGACCTGCCACTTGCCGCGCAAGGTGCGGTGGCGCTTCTGGTATTGGCGGCGGCGTTCAAGACCGCCTCCTTTCCGCTGCACGGCTGGCTGACCGAGGTGATGGAGGCACCGACCCCGGTGTCTGCCCTGCTGCATGCCGGGATCGTCAACGCCGGGGGGGTCCTTCTGATCCGCATGGCGGAGGTGGTGCAGGCAAGCCCCGGTGCCATGGCGGCGCTGGTGATGATCGGGGGGCTGACCGCTCTCTTCGGTGCGGTGGTCATGCTGACCCAGTCGGCGGTCAAGACAGCGCTTGCCTGGTCCACGGTGGCACAGATGGGCTTTATGCTGCTGCAATGCGGCCTGGGGCTCTGGGCGCTGGCGCTGCTGCATATCGTGGCGCATTCGCTTTACAAGGCGCATGCCTTCCTGTCCTCCGGTGGCGCGGTGCAGGCGGTGGCGGCGGTGCGGCGGCCGGGCGTGGTGGCCGTGCCGAGCCTGGGTGCCGTCGCCCGCGCCTTCCTGATCGCGGTCCTGCTTTATGCCGCCGTTGCGGCGGGCTTTGCGACCATCGCGGGCGAGAAGTCGGCACAGGCGCTGGCGCTTGGCATGATCCTGGTCTTCGGCGTCGCCTATCTGGTTGCGCAGGGTCTGGCCGATGCGGCCCCCGCCGCGCTGACGCAGCGGACGGCGGCGGCTTCGGCCGCGGCGGCGGTCGCCTATTTCACCTTCCATCAGGTTGCCTTCGCGCTTTGGGGCCGTGTGTTGCCGCCGATCCCGGCCGCTGGGGCGCTGGAATGGGCGTTGATCGTGCTGGCGCTTCTGTCCTTCGGGCTGGTGGCGGTGGCGCAGGCGTTGTTCCCGCTTTGGGCGCATCACCCGGCGGCAGCGGGCCTGCGCGTGCATCTGGCCAACGGCCTTTATCTCAATGCCTTGTTCGACCGCCTGATCGGCGGCCTGAAAAGCCCCAAGGCGACCTGACCCCTGATCCTGTGGAGAACCCCATGTTCCTCAAGTCCATTGACATCGCCCCCGCCCGGATTGCCGGCCTTCTCACGGCCGCCGAGGCCGCCGCCCGTGCGATCCCCCCCGCCTTTCCGCTGTCGGCCACGGTCGCGGTGAACCCATTCCTTGGCCAGACGGGCGAGGATCTGGCGACCGCTGCCGCCCGCCTTGCCCGGGTCGCCGGCGTGGCGATCACCCGGCCCCGGTCCGAACTTGCGGCCGAGGTCGCGGCGGGCCGGATCACCGACGAGGATCTGGCGGCGGCTCTGATTGCCTCCTCCTCGCCGCTGAAGCCTGCTGACCTCGCCCTGCTCAAGGCCAAGCTGGCGGCGACCGTCCCGCCGCCCGCCATCCTGCCGACGGTGGCCGACCTCGCCGCGACGTTTACGGGCACTGACTGGCCTGCGGTGATCGCGCGGACCGTCGGCCTCTGGGCAGCGGGGCGCTTTGACCGGGGTCAGGCGCTGTGGACGCCCGCGCCGGGACAGGGCGCCTTTGCCGCCTGGCGGGAATGGGCATTGCATGACCTGACGCCCGAGATTGCGGGCTTGTCGGGCTTCTGCGCCCATGTCGCCGCCGCGCCTGACACGGCCGAACGCGCCATTCTGCGCGCATCGGAACGGCTGGGCATCACCGAGACCGCAGCGCCCACGGCGTTCCACCGGCTGCTGATGGACCTTGGCGGCTGGGCGATGCATGCGCGCTGGCTATTGTGGGAGGCGGAGTTGAAAGGCGGCACTGATGCCACGATCACCGACCTTCTGGCGATCCGGCTGATCTGGGAAGAGGCGCTGCTGGCCCATGCCCCGCAGGTTGCGGACGGTTGGGCGCAAACCGTTGCCGGTCATGCCGTCCCGGTCGCGCCGAGCCCCGATCAGGTCATCGACGCGATTTTGCAAGACGCGGCAGAGCGGGCGCATCAGCGGCGTCTGTCCGCCGTCCTGACCGGGCCAAAGGCACCAGTCGGCCGCCCGGACCTTCAGGCCGCGTTCTGCATCGATGTGCGGTCAGAAGTGTTCCGCCGCGCGCTGGAGGCACAGAGCCCCGGCATTGCAACCATCGGTTTTGCCGGTTTCTTCGGCCTGCCGCTGGCGCATCGCGCCCATGGCACCGACGAGGTTGCATCGCATCTGCCGGTGCTGCTGAAACCCGGCCTCACGTCCACCGGTCACGCCGCCCCTGCCGTGGAAGAAGCCACACGGATTGCCGCGCGCACCGCGCGCGCCTGGGGCCGGTTCCGGCAGGCGGCGGTGTCATCCTTTGCCTTTGTCGAGGCGGCGGGTCCGGTCTATGGGATAAAACTTGTGAAAGACGCGCTGGGGGTGTCGAGCAGGGCCGAAACCGCCGCCCCCGCGCCCCGGATCGAGGGCGGGCTGTCGCCCGAGGCCAAGGCGGCAACCGGCGCTGCGGTCCTCAGGGCGATGAGCATGACAAACGGTCATGCGCGGCTGGTCCTGTTGCTGGGCCACGGCGGGCAAGTGACCAATAACCCGCATGAAAGCGCCTATCACTGCGGTGCCTGCGGCGGTCAGACGGGCGAGGTTTCGGCACGGCTCCTGGCCACGCTTCTGAACGACCCGGAAACACGCGCGGGCCTGCCCGCGCAGGGCATCGACCTGCCTGCGGATACGGTCTTTGTGGCGGGTCTGCACGACACCACGACCGAGACGGTCACGCTTTATGAAGACGACACGCCCGCACCCGACCACCGTGCCGACCTGACGGCCGCGAAGGGCTGGCTGGTGCGGGCCGCGAAGGGCGCGCGGGCCGAACGGGCGCTGCGCCTGCCCGGTGCGACGGCGACCACGATCGCGGCGCGCGCACGGGACTGGGCCGAGGTGCGGCCGGAATGGGGTCTGGCAGGCTGTGCCGCCTTCATCGCCGCCCCCCGCGCAGTCACTGCGGCGGCCGACCTTGAGGGGCGCGCCTTTCTGCACAGCTACGACTGGACGGCTGACGCCGACTTTGCCACGCTGGAACTGATCCTGACCGCGCCGGTCGTGGTCGCCAGCTGGATCAGCCTGCAATATTATGGATCAACCGTCGCGCCAGCAGCCTTTGGCGGAGGCAACAAACTGATCCACAACGTCGTTGGCGGCATCGGCGTGGTCGAGGGCAACGGCGGGGCCTTGCGCCCCGGCTTGCCTTGGCAGACGGTCCATGACGGCGAAAGGGCGGCGCATGAACCTCTGCGTCTGTCGGTCATGATCGAGGCGCCTCAGGCCGCGATGTCCGGGATCCTTGCCCGCCACGCAGGGGTGCGGGACTTGTTCGACAACGGCTGGCTGCACCTCCTTGCGCTTGAAAACGGGCGGATCACAGCACGCTATCACCCCGGTCTCGTCTGGGCCCCTGATCACCTCGTCACCTGAACCTGACGTTCCTGCCAGTGATGTCCAGGTTCCGCCTCGCGGTATCGGCCGACGGCAGCAGCTTCCTCGACGGGCTGATCGTCGACAACGCCAGCGCCATCGTGGACCAGCCCCGGCTGTCGCGCTTCAAGGCCTGGACCAACTTCGACAACTATGTCGGCGTCGATACCTGGACGAAGATCGCCGAGGGGAAATGTGATCATCCGGGATCAAACACTATAACGATCAGGGCGCCTTCGACGCCACCAACACCCGGTTCGTGGTGTCAGCGGATGGCACCTACATCTTCGGCGCGACGCTGCTCTACAAGGTCAATGACAGCACCACGGCCGGCATGCGCGGGCGGCTCGTCCTGAACGGTACGACCGAAATCCGCGGTTCCTTTGGCGAAATTTCCGCCACCCACGTCTCCCTCGCCACCGCGCTCTGGTTCCAGACCATGGTGCCGCTCAGCGCCGACGATATCGTCGAGTTGCAGGGATATTTCCGGGTCGCGGATGGCTACTTCGCGGCGGAGCACACGTCCTTCTGGGGCTGCAAGGTCGGGTGAGCAGCGTGAATTGAAACTTTTGGTGTCGAGATCAAGCGGCGATATCCCCAGAACCTTGCGCGGCTGAAACACGATCGGCCGCAGGGCTGGAATCAGGTTGGGCCAATCCCGGATCATCTGGCGATAGATCGGTCCCATAACACTGCCGCCGGTGACAAAGCCGGTCACGCCGTTGCCGTCGGTCTCGACGATCAGAACCGCGTCATCGCTGCGGTCGATCGCACGGTAAAGCACGGTCAGAAAGCGGGGGCCAAGGCTGGAAAGGAAGCCCCGGCAATCCAACTGGCATGCAGTGCCCCCACCTGCCGAAGCGTGTTCTCATCATGCGGCATGGCGCGCGGTGGTCCAGTTCACATCGCCCGCGATCTCTTCGGGCGGGGCGGGCAGGTCGGGGAATACGCGCCAGACGATGCCCGAGCGTGGGTTGAGCACAACCCAGACGGTGAGCGCGATCAGTGCGAGATAGGTGGTGATGGATTGGTGGCGGACATACCATTCCTCAAGCTGGCCCTTGTAGGGCATGATCACCTGATCATAGAACCGGTCCGGGTCATTGGCGGCGTGCATCATGTCCTCTTCGCCGCGAAACACGATCGAGCCGATCCCCGACAGCCCCGGCCGCACCGTCACGATGGCCTGTTGCGAGCCGTCGGGGAAGGCGTCGAAACAGCGCCTCGTCTGCGGGCGCGGGCCGATGATGCTCATGTCGCCCTTCAGGATATTGAGCAGTTGCGGCAACTCGTTGATCTTGGTCTTGCGCAGGAATTTTCCCACCGGCAGCACGCGCGGATCATCCTTGAGCGTGACCGTCCCGGTGCCCATGTTCGGGCTGTTCTTGAGCATGGTGGCGAATTTCAGCAGCTTGAAATAGCCGCCGCCCAGCCCGACGCGGTTCTGGCCGAAAAACACCTCGCCCTCTCCGGTAAAGCGCAGGATCAGCGCGACCGGCACAAGGATGGGTGCCAGCACGATCAGCGCAATGCCGGAAAAGACGATATCGAGCAGACGTTGCAACATGGCCTACATCCTTGCGTCAAGGTATTTGCCGGTTTCCTTGTGATCGAAATCCGGGATCATGGCGTTGAACAGCGCGACAATCTCGGGTTTGTCCCATGTCGCCGCGTTGCGGATGCGGTCGATCTCGGACAGGAAATGATCGAGGCTGGCGGGATCAAACTCCGGCGCGTTCAGGATCACGCCGATACTGTCGAAACGGTCCATGTGGAGGGTTTCGGCCTCGGTAAAGAACTCCTCGAAATCCTTTTCACCGGTGGTGTCGGAGGCGAAGAAATAGACCGGCCATTTGCCCGTGGGGATCAGCTCGGCGGCGCGGTCGCGGGCCTCGTCCTCGGTCGCGCATTCATGCGGCTCGAACCCGCGCGCATGCAGGTAGCGCACGGCGATATCGGAAAACCGGGTGAGGTTCAGCGCCTCGCTCAGCTTGGGGAAAAAGATGTCGCGATTGCCGCCGGTCATGCAGGACATGAGGCACAGCTCGCCCGATTCTTGCGGCGTCACAAAATAGCGGCGCACGTCATTGGGTGCCGAAATCGGCTGGTTCTTGGCAAAGCGCTGGTTGAAGCCGTGCAAAAGCGAGCCGTCGGAAAAGGCGACATTGGCAAAGCGCGCGGTGGAAATCGGCATGGTCAGGCTTTCGCGCATCAGGAACATTTCCATGATCCGCTTGCTGGCACCCATCATGTTGACGGGGTTGGCCGCCTTGTCGGTCGAGACGCAGAAATACTTGGCCGCGCCCTTGTCGCGGGCGGCGTGCAGGGTGGCGATGGTGTTGAGGATGTTGACCTCTATGAGCCGCATCAGCGTGAACGGGTCCTTCTCGGAACGCACATGTTTGAGCGCCGAGAGGTTCAGCACGTAATCATAGCCGCTCGTTGCCGCCATCAGCGCCGCGAATTCGCGACTGCCGCAATCAATCGCGAAGGTGCGGAAATCGGCATCGTTATAGCCCAGCGTGCTGCGAATGTCGCGCACCAGCTCGACCATGTTGTTTTCGCTGATGTCCACAACATGCAGCGCGCGCGGATTGCGCTTGAAGATTTCGCGGGTGACCGCCTGCCCGATGGAGCCCGCACCGCCGATCACCAGAAACCGCGACGCGCCCACCAGATCGCGCAATTGCGCATCATGACGGGCGATATCGGTGTCAAACAGCGCGCGGTCGCGACCGATAAGATCAAGAATATTCATGTCGCAAGCCTGTGGAATTCATTTTCGGGAACGCTGGAGGGCAGGTTGACGATCCGGTCCGCCAGCCAGCGAGAGGTTTCCAGCCCATCCGTCTGGCAATCGGCGAACGCGTTAAGTTCGCTCATCAACTGCCAGATCGGGCGGGTCATCACGCCCCGCGCATTGGTGTAGTCAAGGAATGTGTCACGCGCATTGCGATCCGTAAGCCGCACGGCATTCAGCCAGAAATTCGCCGTGGTGCCGTTGATGGGATCAACAAAGTGCAGATCGTGTTCGGCGCAAAAGGCGCGGTAACGCGCGGCGATATCGGCCTTGATCCGCAGCATGGCGGGCAGTTTTTCCATCTGCGCACAACCAAGGGCGGCGTTGAGATTGGGCAGGCGGTAATTATAGCCCACCTCGTCATGCACGAATTCCCACTTGTGCGGCACCTTGGCGGTGGTCGTCAGGTGCTTGGCGCGGTCGGCAAGGGCGTGATCGTCGGTCACGATCATGCCGCCGCCGCCGGTGGTGATGATCTTGTTGCCATTGAAGCTGAGCGTGGCCAGCTTGCCGAACTTGCCGGTGTGGCGGGGGCCGACATAGCTGCCCAGAGATTCGGCGGCGTCCTCGACAAGGTTGATCCCGAATTCGTCGCAAATGTCGGCAATCTCGGCGATGCGCCCCGGTAGCCCGAACGTGTGCATCGGCACGCAGGCGGCAATGCGCGCGCCGGTCCGGCGGTTCACGGTATCGGCCCCGTCGCGCCTTGTGTTGGCCTCAAGCCAGCGGCGCAGGGCGCTGGGGCCCATGCTCATCGTGTCGCGGTCGACATCGACAAAGACCGGGCGCGCGCCGATATAGCTGATCGCGTTGCAGGTGGCGACAAAAGTCAGCGCCTGCGAGATCACCTCGTCCCCCGGACGCACCCCGGCCACGAGCAGCGCCATATGCAGCGCCGCCGTGCCGTTCATGGTGGCAACCGCGCGCGCGCATCCGGTGAATTCCGCGATCCGGTCCTCGAATTCAGTGACCCGCGCCCCGACCGAGGACACGAAATTGGAATCGATCGTATCGACCAGATAGGCGCGCTCGTTACCCTCGAACACAGGGCGGTGCAGCGGCGTGGGGGCCGGGCCGAACATATCCCCGACAAGGTCGATCAGGGCGTCGGTCGTGGTCAGCGTGATATCTTCTGTCATGGCATCGCTTTATGAAAAACGGGTGTGCGGACTGGCGGGAAATGGCTTGGCTTACGATCCGCAGGGGCGTGTTTTGACCGCACGCATACCTGCCGAACCGCCCGAAGACAAGTCGGCTGAGGGCAGGCACAGGCCGTTCGGTGGATTCATCCGTTGGCAACCCGCCCCGCCCGATCTTCTGCTCCTGCGCCCGCCCGATTTCTGCGGGACATTCAGACTCAGGAGCCATCATGAACCCCTTCAAGAATCGCACGAACGCCTTGTCCGGCCCGGCAACCGATGCCCTGCCCGTCACCCCCGATGACGCCGTGGACCTGCCCCATGTGGCAATCGGGCTCTATGTCGAGACCGGCGGCACGGTGAGCGTGGTCAGCGCAGCAGGCGAGACGCGCCAGATGGTCGTCGCCGATTTCTCGATCCTGCCGATCGGTATTCGTCGCGTGCGCGCGTCGAACACCACGGCAACGGGGATTCACGCCCTGGTGCTCGCATGAAGATCGTTCGGGATCTCTCGCTCGCCGCTTGGCGTCGGCCACCGCTGGCCGATTATCTGCCGCCGGGCGGAACGCCGACACCCAGCCTTGTCATGGATTTCATCCGGGGCACCTTTGCCGCAGGTGGGCATCACCTGCCCCTTTCTCAAATCATGACCTTCACCCGCACCGGCGCGGCCACCTTTCGGGACGCGTCCGGCACCCTCAGGCTTGGTGCCGCCGACGCGCCGCGTCTGGATCACGACCCGGTCACGGGAGCGGCGCGGGGGCTGCTGATCGAAGGGGCGAGCACGAACGAGCTTGCCCGAAGCGCGGATTTTGCGGATCCCGTGTGGTCGAAAACCGGGAATGGAACCGGCCTGATGCCGGTGGTGACCGCGGATCAGGGCATCGCGCCGGATGGGACGATGACGGCAGACCGGGTGCAACTTGCCCTCGCGGGTGGTGTCAGCACGGCTGACAGATCGCAACTGTCACAAACCGCAAGTCCGGCGACGGGGAACACCACGTATACCGCGTCGGTATGGGTCAAAAGTTTCGATGGCGGAACATATGCCGTCGCCCTGACCATAAATGGCGGCGGGGTCATTGTCACCGATATCGGCCCGGACTGGGCGCGTGTCCGGACCTCGCTTCTTGTTCCGGGCGGCACCGCGCCTCAGATGCGACTTACCCTGCGCGGCAATCTGGCCGTCAGCGACAGCGCGGACCTCCTTGTGTGGGGCGCGCAGTTGGAGAAGGGCGCGTTTGCCACCAGTTACATCCCGACCGGGGCCTCCCCGGTCACGCGCGCGGCGGATATTGCGCGGGCGAACAACACCTCATGGCTCAACCCGGCGGGCGGCACGATCCTGATCGAGGCGGAAACGCCCGTCATCTCTGGCCTCACCGCCTTTTTCGAACTTCATGATGGGGGCATCGCAAACCGTGTGCTGATGCGGAGCGGCGGCGGCATGACTGCGCAAGTGAGCGCGGGCGGCACCACTTCGGCAAACCTCGCTGTGCCAAGCGCCACGCCCAATGTGGTCACGAGGCGCGCGATTGCATGGGCAGAGAATGACTTTGCCGCAGCCGCCGATGGCGGGACCGCTTTGACCGACAACGCCGGGGCCTTGCCGACCGGCCTGAGCGAGATGTGGATCGGTATGCGCAGCGGTGTCGGTCAGTATCCGCTTGGCGGCCACATCCGGCGGCTGATCCATTACCCCGCCCGCCTCACCAACGCCCAGCTACAGGAGATCACGGCATGAGACAGATGATCGACGGCATCATCCATATCGCGGACGTGCCCGCGCTGGTAGCCTTCTTCGCGCAGCACGCGCCCGAGAAGCTCGACGAGGATGGGCAAAGCATCACCGGCTTCACGCGCACGCCCACGGTCGTCAATGGCACGGCGGCGCTCACCTATGTGCGGGTCACGCCCGAGGAGGCAGCCGCATTCAGGGTCGCGCCGGGTGTCACCGTGCTGGCGCAGGCTCCTTATGAAGGCACGCGGCGGGGCAATGACCTCTATGCCGCCATTCATGGCCATGACCCGGAGACAGGTGCCGTCTCCGCCGTGACCGCCGATGTGACCTCAGCGGAGAACGCGGCGGCGCTCTATGACGCGGTCTGGCCACGCGGCGCGGTCGAGATTTCCGATGGCGACGGCGGCACCGTCAGCTATGCGCCGCCGCAGCTCTTCGGTGAGCTTGGCTGATCAGGGGGTATTGGCCATGCTTATCGACGCGCGCGTGCATCGCCAAGCTTGCCGAAAAGCGCCGTCCACTGCGCGATGACGGCATCGGAATCCGCATGGGCGGCGTACCAATGCGCGATATGCGCCGGTGCGATCGGGTTTGCGAGCAGCCTGTCCAGTGCCTCACCGATCTCCTCGGGCGTTCGGGCCGCGGGAACATTGCCAAGCCCCGCTTCGTGCAAAAGCCGGGCAAGCTCGCTTTCCGGTTCGATCAGCGCCAGCACCGGCAATCCAAGCGAAAGATACGTCAGAAGCTTGGACGGATAGGCCACGCGATAGATGTCCTTGCGCAATGACAAGAGCCCGATATCGGCCTCGCGGATCAGCTCGCGCGCCTGTGGGTAGGGCAGAAACGGGCCGAAGGTAACCTGTGGATGCTCTGCCCAGCGGCGTTTCAGATCGGCGGTGGCCACACCTTCGCCGAGCAACATCAGCTCAAGGTCAGGATGCCGCGAAAGGGCAAGGGCAACCCCCTCGATCAACAGCGGCAGGTCCTGGAAATGCCCGAGATTGCCGGCAAAGATCACCCGCCGCCGGCCGGGAGCCTTGCGCAGGTCCGGCGGCGGCATGTCCGCGTCGGCACCGAAATCGTCGAGCGCGAAATTGTTGACGACATGGATCGGCAGAGGCCCCAGCCCACGTGCCTGCAACGTCTGCACCATGTCTTCGGACAGCGTCACGATCATCGCGGCGCGCCGCAGCGTCTGATTGTCCAGCCAGCGCAGGATGCGCGCGGGCAGACCACGGCCAAGCGCGCCACCAGAGATCCCCGACACCTCGGGGTGAATATCCTGCAAGTGATAGACAAAGGTAGCCCCCGTCATCCGGGCCGCAAGGCTGGCGGTCCACGCCGCGATCACCGGGGGAAAGGTCGACGCGGTGACGACATCGGGCCGCAGCCGCAGGATCCGTACAAACAGCCCGGCGCAATAGAGAGCCACATTCGCGAGCCGCTTGGGCGGGCTGGCCTTTTCGTTGCGGAACACGCGCAGCCGCCGCACCGTGAGCCGCCCCAGACGCTCGCGGCGCGGTGCCTCGGGGCCGTCGCGATAGGAGGGAAGGGAACTGCACACATGCACGTCGTGACCGCTCTCGGTCAGCGCCTCTCCGATCGAACGCAGCATGATTGCGTAGGGTGCGGTATCGGGAAAGAAGAACCGATGGGTCAGCAGGATCTTCATCGTGACAGCCCCCGGCTTGTTGCATCGCGCGCGTCAAGCCGAAGCGTTGCCCCAAGCGACGCCGTGAGCAGGGCGACACCCATCTCAGATATACCCGTGGCGGCGCATCGGCGCGTCCAGAATTTCCATGACCCGGTCCATATCGGGCAGGTCCGAAGGCCGCTTTCCCGCACCGCCGCGTCGGATTTTTCCTGCCGCCGCAGAGCGGGCTTCGGCGGATGCCTCCATGCCGAGGAAACCCGTCAACCGGTCGAGCATTGCCAGCGGATCGGCGGTAAGGGCCTCATAGCTGAGGGTAAACAGCCTGTCCTCGGCCATCGTGGCAAATGCCGCGTCCGAGCTGTCGATGCAGGCCTGCCATTGCCGGGCGCACAGGGCCTCGACCGGTTCGTGGGCAAACCGTCCCATATCGGCGAAACGTGGCCCCCAGACCCCCATATGTTCCTTGAGGCCAAGCCGGATCGAAATGCGCCGCGCGAGCACCGAGCCCGCGTAGAACGGAAGATCGGATAGCGGCGCATAACGCGCCTTGGCCAGGAAATACGGCAGGCCGCGCACTTCCAGTTCCCCGCGCCACCGCTTGCGCGCCGAGGCGACGACAGCGACCCCGTCCCGCACGATGTAGATGAATTTCGCCTCTGGCAGAACCGCCGCGACAAAGGGCACGCGGAGGCTGTTGGCGCAGGTCTTCTCGATCACGATATCCGGGCGGCCCTGGGCCTTCCAGATGTTGCGAAAGGCCCCCCGGACAAAGCGCCGCACATCGTCTCGTGCCGCCGTGTCGGGCAGTTCATCGTCGGGATGGCGGATGTTTCCATGTCGCCAGATCGGATTGATCTCG
The DNA here is from genome assembly GCF_040547525.1 of Roseovarius sp. MBR-6. NCBI lineage: Bacteria > Pseudomonadati > Pseudomonadota > Alphaproteobacteria > Rhodobacterales > Roseobacteraceae > Roseovarius > Roseovarius sp. MBR-6. Next base: position 33,286 of record NZ_JBEPPW010000018.1, read on the forward strand.
TCACAGGGCCATGTGGCCACGCCCGGCAACTGCACAAGCATATCGCGCAGGGCGTTGGTGCCGGACCTCGCGGCGCCGATGATGACCACGGGCTGAAACGGCAGGCTTTCGTTCAGGTTATCGGCCATCGCGGATTCCGTCCCAAGCATTCGACAATCGCGCTGTGCCAAGGATCAGGTTGACCACCCGCTCCGACGTGTTGGTGATGCAGTAGTCGGCGGGCACGGGTTGCGGCAGGCCCGCCGCCGCACGCTCGGCATGGGCCTGGGTGATCGCGTCGACCCCGCCGATGATCGCGGCAAGATCAAGCCCGGTCATGATCACGCACCCCACGTCAAGCGCCTCGGGCCGCTCGATCGCGTCGCGCGGGGTGATCGCCGGAAATCCCAGTATCGAGGCTTCCTCGGCGATGGTGCCGCTGTCGGAGATCGCACAGAAGGCGTGCATCTGGAGATGGTTGTAGTCGTGGAACCCGAAGGGCTTCATCCACTGGATGCGCGCGTCCGGACGCGCCCCGTCCAGCACTTCGAGCCGCTTGCGGGTGCGCGGATGGGTGGACACGATGACCGGCATGTCGTGCCGCTCGGCCAGCGCGTTGAGCGCCACCAGAAGCGCCGAGAGCCGGTCCGCACTGTCGACATTCTCCTCGCGATGCAGCGAAACGATGAAATATCCCCGCGCCGTCAACCCGAGCCGCGCCAGAATGTCCGACGCGTCGATCCGATCACGGTAATGCTCCAGCACCTCGCGCATGGGCGATCCGGTCAGATGGATGCGGCGGTGCGATACCCCCTCCGACAGCAGATGACGCCGCGCATGTTCGGTATAAACGAGGTTGAAATCGGCGATGTGATCGACAAGTTTGCGGTTCGTCTCTTCCGGCACGTTGCGATCGAAAGAGCGGTTGCCCGCCTCCATGTGATAGACCGGGATCTTCATTCGCCGGGCCATGATCGCCGAAATCGCGGAGTTGGTGTCGCCAAGGATCAGCACCGCATCGGGCCGCTCGGCCACCAGCGCCTTTTCGGTCTCGGTCAGGATGCCGCCCAGCGTCTCGCCCAGAGTGCCGCCGCCGACACCAAGGAAATGGTCGGGCTTGCGCACGCCGAGATCAGCGAAAAACACCTCGTTGAGTTCGTAATCGTAATTCTGCCCGGTATGGACGATCACGTGATCGGTATAGCGGTCAAGCCGGGCCATCACGCGCGACAGCCGGATGATCTCGGGCCGCGTGCCGAGGATGGTCATGATCTTGAGGCGGGTCATCGGATTACCTTGTCAGCATAGGTGTCGGGGGCGGTCGGATCGAACAGATCATGCGTCCAGAACAGGGTGAGCAGGTCGCCCGTGCCAACGTTCTCGATGGAATGGGTGTGCAGGGTGGGCATGTCCACCGGGGCCGGGGCATCACCCGACACGCGGTATTCCCACACATCCCCGGTCAGCACCTTGCGAATGCGGATCACCGCCTCGCCCTGCACCACGAGGAACCGCTCGACCTTGCCGATATGGAAATGATCGCCGCGCGTCACGCCCGGTCTGGTGGTCGACAGGAATGTCTGCCCGCCACCGCCGCCCTTGACCGCCTCGAACAACGTGCCGCGCGGATCGGTGTTGAGCCGGAGCGGTCGCGGCCAGCCATCGGGATAGGTGGCCGCACGGTAGGTGTTGAAAAGCGCGCGCTCGAACGGATCCGAAAGATCGGGAAAGATATTGGCGCTATAAAGGTCGTGAAACGCTTGCAGCCGGTCCAGCAACGCGGGCACCCGCATCGGGCGCGGCTCGGGGGCGATCTCTCCGGTGGTGCCGGTCTCGACCGCGTCGATGGCCGCCTGCGCCGCCGCCCCGGCATGCAACAGCCGCACCTGTCCGTCCGGGTTCACGCTCGGCGTGTCACCGGCGAGTATCTGGTGGATGAGGGTGGCGGTCACGTTGTTGTAGAAGGGCCGCGCCCCCTCGCCAAAGATATGGGGCAGAACCATGTCGGTAAATTCCGGCACCGCCGCCGAGAGGATCTCGGCCGCGCGCCGCTTGCCGCGCCCATAGGGCGTGTCGGTCGTGGCATGGGTGGAATTGGCATAGACGATATGCGGCGAGACCCCCGCCGCCCGGCAGCCATCCGCCAGTTGCGTGGCGATGCGCGGATTGCCGGTCTCGACCTCGTCATCGGGGGCCCGGTTCACCCCGGCAAAGTGCAGCACGGCTACCGCACCCGACAGCGCCGCGCGCAGCCTCTCCGCATCGTTGAACGCGGCGCGGTCGAGCGCGACAATGTCGTAGGGGGCCTCGTCACCGCGAAACCGGGCTGCGCAGTTGACGGCATGAAGCCGCGCATGCGCATGCCAGCCCAGAAGACCCGCCGCGCCGGTGATGGCGATGCGCTTCATGACTGAACTCCCGCCGCCTCAAGCTCGGCCCGGATTTCCGGCAAGGACAGCAACAGCGCCTTCACACCGGCCACGTCAAGCCGCTCGGTATTGTGCGAATGATAATCCTCGTGCTGCACGATATCCTGCTGCCCTTCGGTGAAATACGCCTTGTAGTTCAGGTTCCGCTGGTCGAGCACGATCCGGTAATAATCCCCCATATCCTCGGACTGGCTCAGCTCCTCGGCGCTGGCCAGCGTCTCGAACAGCTTTTCGGAGTGACGCCAGCCGATGATCTCGGTGGGGTGATCGGGCTTGCCGAACAGCTCCTTGAGCGCGGTCACCAGGTCCTCGATGGTGCTGGCCGGGGCCTTGCGGATGAACAGGTCACCCTGATGCGCCTCGGTCAGCGCGTGATTGACCAGGGCCACGCTGTCGCGCAGCGGCATCAGGAACCGCGTCATCGTCGGCTCGGTGATGGTGATCGGCTTGTCCTGCCGGATCTGGCGCACGAAAAGCGGGATCGCAGAGCCGCGCGAATACATCACGTTGCCATAGCGCACGCGGGCAATGGTGGTGCGCGCATCGGGGCCAAGCTCGCGCGCGGCGGCCTGCGCGGTCTTTTCCATCAGCGCCTTCGACATGCCCATGGCGTTGATCGGGAACACCGCCTTGTCGGTGGACAGGCACACAAGGCCGCGCACGCCCGCCGCGATGCAGGCGCGGATCACGTTTTCCGAGCCGAGGATGTTGGTGCGCACCGCCTCGTGCGGGAAGAACTCGCAGGACGGCACCTGCTTGAGGGCGGCGGCGTGGAACACGCATTCGACGCCCTGCACGGCCCGCTCGACGGCATCGCGGTCGCGCACATCGCCGATATAGAACCGCACCCGCTCGTCGCGCAGATCGGTGCGCAGGGCGTCCTGCTTTTCCTCGTCACGGCTGAGCACCCGCACCTCCGGACAGCCGCGCGCCAGAAGATCACGCAGCATGGTCTTGCCGAAGGAGCCGGTGCCCCCGGTGATGAGAACGCTTTGGGGAAGGGTCATGTTCATCCTTTCTCTAAGAGCCTATAATTGTTTCGCAGTCGCAGGGAATCGTTCAGCACTAACCAAAAGCTCGGTTATGGCGACGAAGAACGAAACGGACGTTAATCATGAAAATTATCATCGTGATAAGGCCGGTGTTTAGCGGCGACAAAATTCCTCCCGAGACCCACCCGCCCATTGTCATCCCCATGAAAACTAGTGCTAAAAACTTGCTGGGCATGGCGCATTTACCCTCGATTTTCTTGGCTATGAAAACCAAGGAATAGGCCATCGCTGCCGGAACAACAATAAGGCCTGGAATATAGAAGTTATAGTAAACAGAGGTTGCAAGAGATGGGGCCGAATTACCACGAAGAGAACCCCAAAGCACCGAGAAAAGCTCGTTTCCAATTGAGCTAGGCTTGGCAAAAGGACTAATTCCAATAATATCCTGAATCCAGTCACTTCCCCAGACAAAGCCGCGCGTATCAAGGTAATTAAACGTGAGAAGATTTCCAGTTTGATTGAGAAGGAGCACACGCTCCAAGATATGGGAAAACGCCTTGGTATAGCCGGCATCAGACCTACCTTGCAAATCTGACAAAAAGCCAAATATAGCAATGAAGATGAACAGCGCTAATGCTAGACGCACAATTACTCGCGAACTCACTGAAACGCCTTTGAGTATTGTGTAGGCAAACGCAAAAAAAAGAAAAGCAAACGCAAGAGGGAATCTTTGACCCGTTCCAGTCATTAACAAGACCAAAACAGGAAACGTAGTTACTGCGAAAATAATTCTGAAACGCTTGTCGAGATTAAGAAAAATTACTGCCGCAGTCACAGGCATTAGAATATTCTTGAACTGATTAACGTAACCAGCCCCACCGTCAAGGGTGGCGTAATAAGAAAGTCGCGCGCCGGCAATGTCATCCGTGAAGGCAATTTTCGAGTAAATTAACCCACCCTGAGCCACATAATAAAGTATTGTTATTATGATCGAAGCAAAAAATATAAACACACTCCACGACATACGATGGCGTGGTTCGGGTATCATGATAGGGGCGCTAAAAGGCTTACAATGATATAAAACCTTAAATAGAAGGCAGAATGAAAGAAAGGTCAAAAAGAACGCCTGATGGATAACGAGAAACTTGAGCTCTAGATCGTTTGACAGATTAACAAGAAATAGGATTGGCATGTAAAACATGGCCTGCAAAAGTGCTGATAAAAATATAATGGATCTCCCTCCAGCAACCTTAAATACCGCTGCAAGAAAAACAAGATCAACTAGCGTGAATAATATTGTCAGCATATCAATATCCACAAACCCTATTTATCACCGCCAGCCGACAATATAACGCCAGAGCTTGTTTCTCGCTTTGTAAGCCAACTGGTATCGAAAGACAAGCGCGCGGAGTTTCTCGGTCATTGAGACGCCCGTGACGGTAAGAACATCGAGAAGGGTTCCATTGGCGCGCGCCTCCTCAAGGTCTAGTTTTGATTTTATGCGGCTTTTGGAGTCATCGGAAATGGCCGTTTCGTATTTCTCGAGAAACACCTCCGCAACCCGTTCGCGTTTCGAATATCCGGAAACGGCAGTCTTGAAATCACCGCGACTAGCCGATGTGTTTTCAGAATGAATTCGATACAGCAAGGACACGCCGGGACTGTCCATCAGCGTTGCGCCAAGATGCTCTGCACAAAGCCGAATCCACGTGTCCTCATTCGGAAGGGAATCCGGAACGTCGAACGCTTTATCCGCGAAGGCTCGGGACATGATGATGACACCGCCCGAAAAATAACCGCGTTTGTGTTTCGGAATCGTCAGCCCGTCAAAATGCGGATCTTGAGAAAAGCTCTTGAGATGACCGCGGGCCACGGCAAGGTCGTGAAGGGCATCAACCCCCTCCATGCACCCAAAGCGCTTTTCAAGAGAGTCGGGCGGCAAGAGATCGTCACCGGCGAGCAATACGATAAAGCGGCCGCTTGAGTTATTATATGCATGCTTGAGGGCTGCAAGCTTGCCCTTGGTCGGGTTCTCCAAAACCATCGTTCTGGAATCGGCATGCCGTTTTGCAATCGCATAGGTGTCGTCGGAAGATTGGTCGTCAACAATGATATGCTCGAAATCCGCCATGGATTGCGACTGCACGGACGCCATGCAATCGAGGATATGACTTTCCTCGTTATAGGCGGGCGTCAATACACTGATTGCGGGTCTTTTTTCGTCCCGTTCGGGCGTGTCCCGCTCTTGTTCGGTCATGATCTTGGCTCCTGCCGTCACGGTCATTTTTTGCCAGTTACGTTGGTGCTATGAATTTTGTCCTGCCCGCGACCATCCATCGTTGATCGCACGGCGATAACGTAAACCACACCAATATAGATACCATAAAACACCGCTCCCGACAGGGCATAGACCTCGCTGATCCATCCCGCCGCCAGCGCCCCCGCGAGCGCGACGGCCCCGATCCGAAGCGCCGCGCCGATGAATTGCAGCGCCATCGCCACGCGCAGATGGCCGGTGACATGCAGCACGGTCGAGACCGGCGAGGCGGTGAACTGAAGGATATGCCACGGTGTCATCCACAGCACGATCTCCCCCGCCCGCGCCCATTCGGCACCGAAGATCGGACCGAACACATAAGGTGCCAGCAGCCCGAGCGGGACAAGCACCGCCGCCCCCAACGCGAAGAGCGTCAGCGCCGTGCGCCGTGTGAAGGCCGTCAGCGTGCCGTCGCGCAGCCGTGCCGGCGCCTCGGCGATGAAGACCTGCGCGACCGACTGCCCCACCAGGGCCATGGGCATCGCCATCACCTGCATCGCCAACGCCAGATAGCCCGCCTCGGGCCCAAGGGCGATTGCGGCGATCACGATCACCGGCACCTGCATCCCGGCGGAATTGGCCAGCGCCTCGGGCACGGACCAGATGGGAAAGCGCCGATACGCGACCAGCGCCCGCCACATCGCCCCCGGCGACACCGCCGCCAGCGCGCCGCGATCGTTGCGCAGCAGGTCGCGCACCAGCCCGACGATCCCCAGCCCGCTATAGATCATGTGCCCCAGCAGCAATCCGAAGGGCGCGATCCCGGCAAAGCCAAGCCCCAGTTGCGTTCCCGCCCCACCGACCGCGCGGGCCACCCGCGTGCGCGCCACCAGCCCGAAGCGGCGCTTGCGCGACGCCCAGTATTGCAAGGCCTGATAAGCGGCCGCCAGCAGGATCCCGAGCGGGATCATCCACAAAAGCGGCAGCATCCCCGGTTGCCCGATCACCCCCGCCACAAGGTCCGGCACGAAGATCACCGGCACGCTCAGCACGATCCCGAATACAGCAGCGGCAAGCAGCGACAGGGCGAGCAGGTTCGCGGCCTCGCCATCCTCGGCCGGCAATGTGATGGCCATGTTCAGCCGCAGGCTGGCGATCACTGTCACAAGCGACAGAACGGCCATGTAAATCGCAAGCAGCTCGAAATCCGTCGGCGAGTACAGCCGCGTCACCAAAGGCAGCGACAGTGCCAGAATGGCCCGCGCGCCGATGGTGCCACCAGTCAGCACACCGACGCTCCGCGCGAACGATCCGACAGGCAAAAGACGAGAGACGGTCTGTCGCATCAGCCGCTCACCGCCCGCGCGACCGCCTCTGCCACATGTTGCATGGTCGCCGTCTCCATGTACGGATGCATCGGCAGGCTCATCACGTCTTGCGCCGCACGGTCGCCCTTGGGCAAATGAACCGTTGCATCGGCCACCGCCGGTTGCCGATTGAGCGGCAAGGGATAGTGAACCGCCGTCGGGATGCCCGCCTCTTTCAGTGCCGCCTGCACCGTGTCGCGGTGCTCCACCCGGACGGTGTATTGCGCCCAGGCGCTCTGGCAGTCGTCGGCGATCTGCGGGGTGGGCAGGCCCAGCGGGGCTAGGGCCGCATCATAGGCCTCGGCCAGGCGCTGGCGCGCGGCGATCTCGTCGTCGAGGATGGCAAGCTTGGGCAGCAGGATCGCGGCCTGCACCGTATCGAGCCGCGAGTTCACGCCGATGCGGATATGGTGATAGCGGCGGTCCTGCCCGTGCCGGGCGATCTGGCGGATGATCCTGGCCAGATCAGCATCCGAGGTGAACACCGCGCCGCCATCGCCGTAACAGCCCAAGGGCTTGGACGGAAAGAAGCTGGTGCAGCCGATGGTCGACAGGTTGCAGGATTTGCGGCCCCGGTAGCTCGCCCCGAAGCTTTGCGCGCCATCCTCGATGACCGGGATGCCATGGCGGTCGGCGATGGCGTTGATGGCGTCGAAATCGGCGGGTTGACCATAGAGGGACACCGGGATGATCGCCCTGGTGCGCGGGGTGATCGCGGCCTCGAGCAGGGCTGGGTCCATGTTGTAGCTGACCGGGTCGATATCGACATAGACCACCTTGGCCCCCAGCAGAACTGCGGCCTCGGCGGTGGCGATATAGCTGAAGCCCGGCGTGATCACCTCATCCCCCGGCCCCACGCCAAGCGCCATGAGCGCGATCTGCAACGCATCGGTGCCATTGGCAACGCTGATGCAATGGGCCGTGCCGGTATAGGCGGCCAGCCGCTCTTCAAGCTCTGCCACCTCGGGGCCGAGGATATATTGCCCATGCGCCAGAACGCGGGCAAGACCCGCCTCGATCCCGGCGCGAAGCCGGTCCTGTTGGGCGGCGAGGTCGATAAAGGGGATCATATCATTCATCGATTTCATCCGCTGCAAGAGACTTTATAAAATGAAGCCATTTACGATGAGGGACCGCAAAATTTCCAGTTACGACTGTATCATCCGCAACGTCTCTGGTTACAACTGACCCCAACGAAACCTTGGAATTTTTTCCTATCTTAATTCCATTTGTCAAACAAGCGTTGGGTCCGATATAGGAACCCTCGCCCAACTCGCACCGACCTGAAATTTCAGCACAAGCAACAACTGTGGAATTTTTTCCTAAAATCACATCGTGAGCGATATGAATCAAAACGTCCACCATTGCGTTTTCCTGTAAAAGCGTAAAGCCGCCAAAAGTGGCTCGAACCAGTGTGCATTTAGCAAGAACAGTTGCGCCACGCTCCAGCCAAACGCCTCCGGCCTGCTTTAGTATTCGCCGCGGATTGGCCCCTTCAAAAATCTCAAAGGCGTCTAATCCCACAACGACGCCAACTCCAACATGCGCGCCTTCTTCCAAAATCGAACGCTCAAGAATTAAACTAAACGGACCAACAACTGCACCTGGGCCGATCCTGACATCGGACTCGGCAATAACTGCGCTTGGGTGAATTTGAGCGGTTGGGTGAATCTCTGTATCAAAACTCTTCCATAGAAATCCGTCAATGTCGCAAAGTCGTTCATGAATATGAAGAGAAGTGGTCACCGGGTCTTCAGCCACTAACAATCCCATATTTTTCGGAACTAGAGAAGCATTTTCAGGCCGCGTTATTATTCCAGCAATATCACTATACGCTAGAGCGCTCTTCACATGCTCCGGCTTCAGTGCAGGAACCACCCTACGATTTAGATTTGAAGGAATCTTGCCGATGTAAGAAAAATCCACATCACGTATCAATTGTGAATTTAATTCGTCAATAACTGAGCCTAGATTAATAGTGTTACCGGTGAACATTTATTCCTCCCACAAACGGATGCGCCAGATCGCCCGCAGGGGCCAGCGGCGCGTTGCGGATCGTTGCGACGGTTTCGATCGCAACCCGGTTTTCCTCGACGCCAAAGCCGCGCCCGGCCAGAACCTCTTCGTAGATGCGGGTATGCAACTCGGTGAAGCCGTCGGAAAATTCGATTGCCTCGCCATCGGCAAGCACGGCGCGGAAGGTGCGTTTGCCCTTGGCGCGCTCTGCCTCCGGCACATCGTTCACATCAAGCGACAGGAACCAGCGCACGCGCGCGTGCTCGTATTCCAGATATCCGGCCGCCTTGGTGGGGGTGTTGAGGTGAACGATATTTTCCTGCACGGCCCCGTAGACGAAATGCAGCATGTCATAGAAATGCACGCCGATATTCGTGGCGATCCCGCCGGATTTCTCGGTGAGCCCCTTCCAGCTTTTCAGATACCAGTTCCCGCGCGAGGTGATGTAGGTCAGATCGACATCGACCTTGTGACCCGCGGGCATGGCCGCGACCCGGTCGCGCAAGGCGATGATCGCCGGGTGCAGGCGCAGTTGCAGGATGGTGTTGATCTTGCGCCCCGTGTCGGCCTCAAGCGCCTTGAGCCCGTCGATATCGCCGGGGTTGAGGACAAGGGGTTTTTCGCAGATCGCATCGGCACCTGCGCGCAGCGCATAGCGCATATGGGCATCGTGCAGATAGTTGGGCGAGGCAATCGCCACATAGTCAAGCCCGCGACCGGCGCGCCGCTCGGCATCGACATGGGCGTCGAATTGCTCGAACTCGGTGAAGAACTGCGCGTCGGGGAAATGGCTGTCCAGAATGCCGACGGAATCGTTGATATCCATCGCCGCAACCAGATCGTTCCCGGTATCCTTGATGGCCTTCATGTGGCGCGGTGCGATGTAGCCGGCGGCACCGATAAGGGCGAATCTTTTCATCGGTTCAGGCCTTCACGATGTTGTCTGCCGCGTCGCGATAAACGCCCCGGCTGTCGATGACAAGGTTGGCATGGGTGCGGATCAGGTCGTAGTCGAACCTGGCATGATCGGTCGCCAGAACGACGGCATCGAAACCCGCCAGCGTGTCTGCGGTCAGCGGCACGCTCGAGAGGTCAAAGTGATGTTCGCGCATCTTCGGGAATACCGGCACATGCGGGTCGCAATACGCAACCTCGGCCCCCGCCGCGCGGACAAGCTCCATGATCTCGACCGACGGGCTTTCGCGCATGTCATCGACGTTCTTCTTGTAGGCAATGCCAAGCACAAGAATGCGGCTGCCGTTCAGGGCCTTGCGGCGGTCGTTCAGACCCTTGGTCAGCTTGCCCAGCACATATTCGGGCATCGACTTGTTGATCTCGCCCGCCAGTTCGATGAACCGGGTGTGCAGCCCGAATTCGCGCGCCTTCCATGTCAGGTAGAACGGGTCGATGGGGATGCAGTGCCCCCCCAGACCAGGACCGGGATAATAGGCCGTGAACCCGAAGGGTTTTGTCGCCGCGGCGTCGATCACCTCGAAAATGTCGATCCCCATGCGGTCGGCCACCACCTTCATCTCGTTCACCAGGCCGATGTTGACCGAGCGATGGATGTTTTCCAGCAGCTTGGTCATTTCCGCAGCGCGGGTCGAGCTGACCGGCACCACATGGTCGATCACGCCCGTGTAGAGTGCCTGACCCACGGCGAGGCAGCCCGGCGTATGTCCGCCGACGACCTTGGGAATGGTCTGGGTGTTGAAATGCGCATTGCCGGGGTCTTCGCGTTCCGGCGAATAGACGACGAACACGTCCTTGCCGACGGTGAACCCCCTGGCCTCGACGCGGGTCACGATCTCTTCCTCGGTGGTGCCCGGATAGGTGGTGCTTTCCAGCGAAATCACCTGACCATCGCGCAGATAGGGTAGCAGGCTCTCGAGCGTATCAATGACAAAGCTCAGGTCAGGCTCGCGATATTTGTTGAGCGGGGTGGGCACGCAGATGATCAGCGCATCCGCCTCGGACGCCCGCGTCATGTCGGACGTGGCCTCCATGCCGCCCGCCACGGCGCGCGCGATGGCCGCATCGTCAATATGCTCGATCGTGGAATGTCCGGCGTTCAGCCCGGCAACCTTTTCGGGATCAATGTCAAAGCCAAGAACGCGAAACCCGGACTCTGAATAGCGCAGCGCAAGCGGCTGCCCGACATAGCCCATGCCGACGATACCGATGGTCGCCTCGCGCGCCTCAAGCCGGGCGACCAGGGTCTGAATGGAAGCTTGTTTCAATTCAATTGTATCAGTCACGTCACTCTCCAACTGCATGATAAGTTCTATACCACTCCACAAACTGCGCCACGCCATCGGCCATGGGCGTTTCGGGGCGGTAGCCCGTCAATCGCTTGAGCAGCGTGCAATCGGCCCATGTCGCGGGCACGTCGCCGGTTTGCATCGGCATCATGTTGCACACCGCCTTGCGCCCGCAGGCGGCTTCAATCGCGGCGATGAAATCCATCAGGCGGACCTTTTCGGAATTGCCGATATTGACGGTGCGGAACGGCGCGGCAACCGATAGGCTGTCGTCCTCAACGGCCGTCTCCGGCCCACCCGGCACCGCGTCGATCAGCCCCCGGATGCCGCGCACAAGATCGTCGACATAGGTGAAATCGCGCCACATCTCGCCGTGGTTATAGACGTCGATGGGCCGCCCTTCGAGAATGGCGCGCGTGAAGGAGTAATAGGCCATATCGGGCCGCCCCCAGGGGCCATAAACCGTGAAGAAACGGAACATCGTCACCGGCAGCCCGTGGATATGCGCCCAGGCGTGGCCCATCGCCTCATTCGCCTTCTTGGTGGCGGCATAGATGGTCAGCGGCGTGTCGGCCTTTTGCCGTTCATCAAACGGCATGTCCATGTTGGCGCCGTAAACCGACGAGGTCGAGGCCATCAGCAGGTGGCGCACGCGCGCCACGCGCGCCGCCTCCATCACGTTGAACGTGCCAACGACATTCGCGTCGATATAGGCGCGCGGATTTTCCAGGCTGTAGCGCACCCCCGCCTGCGCGGCGAGATGGACGATGACATCGGGCGCAAACCCCGCCACCGCCGCCGAGACCGCGGCGTCATCCTCCAGCATCGCCTCGGTGGCGGAAAAAGCGGGGCTTTCGCGCAGCATGGCATGGCGGCGCTCTTTCAGGCGGACATCGTAGTAATCCGTCATGCCGTCGAAACCGGCCACCGCGTGCCCCTCGGCCAGCAACAGCCGGGCAAGGTGAAAGCCGATGAAGCCAGCGGTTCCGGTGACAAAGATCCGCATCAGCGCCCGACCCCCACATAGGCCTCGAACCCCGCGCGTTTCGCGTCCCTGGCGGAATAGATGTTGCGCAGGTCGGCCATGCGCGGGTGGGCCATCTTCTTTGCCAGCCGCTTGAGATCGAGCGCGCGAAACTCGTTCCACTCGGTCAGGATCACCACCAGATCGGCATTCTGCGCCGCCTTGTAGGGGTCCTCGCTCCAGTGCACGCCGGGCAAGAGCGCCTCGCCCTCGCGCCGCCCTTGCGGGTCGACCACGCGCACCTTGGCCCCGCCGCCCACCAGCGCGGGCACGATGGTCAGGCTGGGCGCGTCGCGCATGTCGTCGGTATTGGGCTTGAAGGTCACGCCCAGAATCGCCACCACCTTGCCGTTGAAACTGCCCTCGCAGAGATCGCGCAGCTTTTCGATCATGCGCAGCTTGACGCCGTCGTTGACGCGCATCACCGTCTCGACAATGGTTTGCGGTACGGCATGTTCCTGCCCGATCCGCGCCAGCGCCGTTGTGTCCTTGGGAAAGCACGAGCCGCCATAGCCGGGACCCGCATGCAGGAACTTGCTGCCGATCCGCCCGTCAAGACCGATGCCGCGCGCCACTTCCTTCACATCCGCGCCGACCCGCTCACAGAGCGCCGCCACCTCGTTGATGAAGCTGATCTTGGTGGCGAGAAACGCGTTGGCGGCGTATTTGATCATCTCTGCCGATTCAAGATCGGTGGTCAGGATCGGGAAATCACGCAGGTAGAGCGGGCGGTAGATATCGGCCATCACCTCCGCCGCGCGTTCGGTCTGGATGCCGACAACCACGCGGTCGGGTTTCATGAAATCCTCGATCGCCGCACCTTCGCGCAGGAATTCGGGGTTCGAGGCCACGTCGAATTCAGCCGTCGGGTTGGCCTTGGCCACCGCCTGCTTGACGCGCCGGTTGGTGCCCACGGGAACGGTCGATTTCGTCACGATCACCGCGTAACCGGTCAGCGCCTGCGCCACCTCCTCGGCGGCGGCCATGACATAGGTGAGGTCCGCGTGCCCGTCACCGCGCCGCGTGGGCGTGCCCACGGCGATGAACACCGCCTCGGCCCCGTCCACCGCGCGCGCCAGATCGGTGGTGAAGGAAAGCCGCCCGGCCTCGACGTTCTTCGCCATCAGCGCATCAAGCCCCGGCTCGTAGATCGGCACCTCGCCGCGCTCCAGACGGGCGATCTTGTCCGGCATCTTGTCGACGCAGATCACGTCATGCCCGAAATCGGAAAAACACACCCCCGAGACAAGCCCCACATAGCCCGTGCCGATCATCGCGATCTTCATGAGCGGCTCTCCTGCGCGTCATCTGCGTCGATTTCGCGCTGAACCGCCTCGATCTCCGCCTTCAGCGCCTCGTATTCGGCCATCTTTCGCGCAAGAAACGCCCGGGTCAGCCGCGCCTTTTCGGCGATGCCCTTGGCTGTCAACACATAGGCGTAGCGCCGCTTGTCCTCGGCGGCCCTGAAATTTCCAAGTTTGATCAGCCCCTTGTCCAGCAGGCCGTTCAGCACATAATGCATGCCGCCCGTGCTCACCCCCACGGCCTTCGCCAGCTCGCGCTGCGACATTTCCGGGTTGTCCTGGAGAAGGCGCAGGATCCGCACCTGGGCATCCTCACGCATCTTGTCGCGCTGGGTGGTCATTGCCTTTGGTCTTTCTCGCAGGTTACCGCTCAAGGATTGCCTTCAGGGTACCTCGGGACAGGTCGGCTCGACGTTTGAAACAGAATCAACATAATCGCTCAAGAATGAGCGATACACGCTATTCACTGCCCGTGCAACCGACGTTTTGATATTTCAGGGATTGCGGCGCATTCGGTCTTCAATTCCAACCGAAACGGGCGCTACCGCGGCAATGCGAAACGATACCGTGTTGCACATTGTCGTGCGTAACGCACCGAACGCGCCGATGCAATCCGCATTTTCTGCAGATGCGAAGCTGCGATTTTCGGAGCAGCGCGGCATGCCAACACCGAGGCAGCGCACGCCGCTCCGTGACACCACGCCCAGAGCGTCTCTGCCCTACTCTGCCGCGGGGACGTCGGTGACTTCAGTTGCATCCTCAGCTTTCGCATCCGCACGTCCCTGGCTGGCCGCGTTGCTGGCTCCTTCCCGGGCCTCCCGGCTCATGGCCTCTTCCATGCTGGTGGTGTTGATCACCAGTTCGAACTGCTCGAGGATCTCGGACGCGTGGCGGTCGAGCCAGGAGCGCACTGCGGCGTTGGCCACAAGCTTCGTCAGGTAGCCCTTGGCGACGACAAGATTCAGCAGCTCCGAGCCATAGCTTTTTTCGGCATCCTTGTACTTTTCCTGCACGTTGTTCATTTCGCGCTCGAGCTTGACAATCTGTTCCAGCGGATCGCCCTTGGGCTCCTCGGGCTTTGGCGGGGTGTAATCGGTGCGCTGTTCCGGCGGCGTCGCTCTCAGGAGCGCATCGGCATGCTGGCCTCCTCCCGCTCGAGCCGCGCCCGCGCCTCAACCAGCACCGCGGTCCAGGCGGCGCTGTCATGGCGTTCGCGCAGGACGGCGATGATCGTGTCCTTCAGGCGCTCGCGCCGGCGGCGGCCGCCCTGACGGGCGATGATCTCGGCGCGCTCGCGATTGAGGTGACGCAGCGCCGTGCGCGCACGGTGAAACCAGTCGGGATCGATCGGCTTGACCGTCCGCTGCCGCGCCAGATCGGCGGTCGCGATCTGCGTGCGGATCTTCGCGATGGCGTCCCCGGTCTCGATCAGGCGCCGGGTGTCGTCGGGCAAGCCGGGGGCGTTCGCGGCCACGCAGGCCGCGTCGGTGGTGTTGGTCATGGTCTGTCTCTCGGGTCTGGCGATGTCCGGGCCGCCGCGCGCTATCCGCCCGCGGCGGCCGAGGGCGTCAGCTCTTGCGGTTCCAAGGCGCGGTGGCCGGCCACTTCGCCGGTCACGACGAAGGCGGCATCGCCTGGGGTCGCATCGCCTCGCTGATCGAAACCTGCAAGGTCAATGGCGTCGAACCCCCTTCGCCTATCTCAAGACCACCCTGACAGCCATCGCCAACGGCCACCCCCAAAGCCGCCTCGACGACCTGCTGCCGTGGAACTTCACGCCGTCAAGCTGACCCGACCGTGGTCCCCAGCGACCGCTTACTGGAAGTTGATCATGGCGTGATGCTGCCACAATGCTTTGAGCGAGGCCAGAACGCAAAAATCCCCCTGGGTTTTCAGGGGGACTTGCGAAACGTTGACTTGGCGTTGACTCGTTTTTGCGCGGGCCGTACACAAGTTTTTTTGTCGTGTTTTAACTGTTTGGAAAGGTTAAGGAATTTGGTTGCGGGAGGGCGATCCAAACTTAACATGCGAGGGTCGCAGGATAAGTTGGTTGCGGGGCCTCGCAACGAACTTAACTTTCTGATCTTCGCGCCAGACTTCTCGGCATGGCGTTACGCCTCTTAAGCGGTTGATACTATGATGCAATCGCTCAGGAAAGTTGTTTTCGCCGTCATGCCGGGTCCGAAAGGAACCCGACATGAAAACCGAGTTCAATACACGTGGAAGCCAGCGAAAGCGTGAAGCGCCCTTCTCGCTCAGACTGACATTCGAGGAACGTGCCAAGCTGGAGGACGCCGCAAACGGCGTGCCGCTTGGCACCTATATCAAGGCGGTGCTCTTCGGCAGCGGCTTACCAGCACCGCGCCGAGATCGAGGCGGTCGTGCAGAGCGCCGACCGTGACGCTGCCTTCGACACCCTGATCAGCGCCATCGGCGCGGCGCTCACCGCTGATCGCACCCTCGGCGGTCTCTGCGACTGGGTCGAACCTGAGGCCCCGGCCTCGGTCGATCTGCCCGTCGAGGGCGCAGCAGCCCTGAAGGCTGCGGTGATCACGCTCAACCTGCGCTACACCACCGCCAGCCCGTTGGGCTGATCCCAGCAACACCCCCACAAAAAGGAGACCCCCATGGCACGTGCGCAAGGCGCGCGGGCGCAGATGGCGCTCGGCTTTGAGACAATCTACGGCACTCCGCCGGTTGGCGGCTACACCAGGATGCCCTTTGCCAGCACCTCGCTGGGATCGGAACAGCCGCTCCTGAACTCCGAACTTCTGGGCTATGGCCGCGATCCGCTGGCCCCGATCAAGGATGCGGTCACGGCCGATGGCGATGTCGTTGTGCCGATTGACGCCGAAGCGTTCGGGGTCTGGCTGAAGGCGGCATTTGGCGATCCCACGATCACCGGCGCGGCGGCACCCTACACCCATGAGTTCCGTTCGGGCAGCTGGACTCTGCCCTCGATGTCCATCGAGACCGCCATGCCCGAGGTGCCGCGCTATGCGATGTATTCCGGCTGCGTGCTGGATCAGCTCAGCTGGCAAGTGCAGCGCTCCGGGCTGCTGACGGGAACCGCGCGGCTGGTGGCGCAGGGCGAGGCAGTGGGCACGCTCAGCAATGCAGGCACGCCCGCCGATCTGGCGCTGAAACGGTTTGGCCATTTCAACGGCGCGATCAGCCGCAACGGCACGGCTCTCGGCAACGTGGTCTCGGCCGAGATCACCTATGCCAACAATCTCGACCGGATCGAGACCATCCGTGCGGACGGCAGGATCGACGGCGCCGACCCAAGCATCGCCGCTCTCACCGGCCGGATCGAGGTGCGCTTTGCCGACAGCACACTGGTGACACAAGCGATCAATGGCGAGCCTTCCGAGATCAGCTTCGCCTATCTCCTGCCCTCGGGCGAGAGTTTCAGCTTCACGATCCACGCCGTCTATCTGCCGCGCCCCCGGATCGAGATTTCCGGGCAGCAGGGCGTGCAGGCCACCTTCGACTGGCAGGCAGCGCGCGACAGCACCGTGGGCCGGATGTGCACCGCAACCCTGATCAATGATATCGAGGCTTACTGATGATCCGCCTGAACCTCACCACCACGCCACAATGGCTGGAGCTGGCCCCCGGCCTGCGCCTGCGGGTCGCACCGCTCACCACCGCGCTGATGGTCGCGGCCCGGGCCGATGCCACCATCGAGGCTTTGTCCGAAGATGCCAGTCAGGAAGAGCTGGCGCTCGCCATGGCCAAAGCCGTCGCCCGCCGCGCGGTGCTGGACTGGGAGGGCGTCGGCGACGACGCGGGCAATGTCGTGCCGGTCACGCCCGAGGGCATTGATGCGCTGCTGGAGATCTGGCCGGTCTTCGAGGCGTTCCAGACCTCCTATGTCGCGCGCGGTCTCATTCTGGACGAAGAAAAAAACGCCTGCGCGCCCTTGCCGAGTGGTCCTACGGCGGGGGCGACCGCTATTGCACCGCCTGCACCAGATCCTGCCCGGACTGCCCCGCAAGACTGAACCGGCCGCACAGCTTCGACGGCTGGCAGGTCTGGGACCTGGTCGGCCGTCTTGGCGGGCAGCTGCGTGTCACGCCCGGTGCGGTGCTGGGCTGGGATATGGGCGCGGCTCTGGCGCTGGCAGAGGCGCTGGGCGTGGACCCCCTGATCGCCGCCGAACTGCTGCCCGGGATCGAGGCGGTGATGGTGCGCAAACTGAACGAAGAGATGGAAGGACGCCGCGATGGCTGAAAAACGCGTTTCCGTGCGCCTTGTGGCGGAAGGCGGCCGCCAGGTGCGTGCCGAGCTTGAGGGCGTGGGCGAGGCCGGGGCGCGCGGGTTCGGGCGGCTGTCGCGCGAGATGGATCTCGCCAATGCCCGCATGGCAGGTTTTGCGCGGCGCGCGCGGGTGGCGGCCGCCGCCGCCACGGTGGCACTGGCGGCTGCCGGGGCCGCGATGATCCGCTCGGGGCTGCGAACGGTGGATGCGCAGGCCAAGCTCGCGGCCTCACTGGATACCACTGTCGCCAGCATCCAGGTGCTGGAGCGTGCAGGCGATCTGGCGGGCGTGTCGATGGGTCAGGTCGAGCAGGCCACGGCGCAGCTTACACGGCGGCTGAGCCAGGCGGCGGCCGGGACTGGCCCAGCCGTGGACGCCCTGCGCCGCCTGCAACTTTCGGCCGAAGACCTGCAGCGCCTGCCATTGGATCAGCGCATCGCCAACATTCAGGAGGCGCTGGGCCAGTTCGTGCCCGAGGCCGAGCGCGCGGCCGTGGCCTCCCAGCTCTTCGGCGATCGGGCGGCGCTGGTCTTCACCCGGATCGACACGGCCACGCTGCGCCAGGCGACCGAGGATGTGCTCGCCTTCGGGGTGGTGGTCTCGGACGCGGACGCGGGCCAGATCGAGCGCACCAATGATGCGATCTCGCGGCTGGGGCTGATCTGGCGCGGGGTCTCGAACCAGCTCGCCGTCGCGGCCGCCCCGGCGCTGGAGGCGGTGGCCAATGCGCTGGCAGCGGTCGCCAGCCGCAGCGGACCGCTCGGCATCGCCATCAGGGCGCTCTTCGACAATATCGGCCGTCTGACCTCCATCGCCGCCACTTTTGCGGCCCTGATGGCAGGACGCCGGGTGGCCGGTCTGGCGGCTGCGGCGCTCTCGGTGCGCGGGCTGGCCACGGCGCTTGTCGTCCTGCGCGGCGCGCTGATCCGCACCGGCATCGGTGCGCTGATTGTCGGCGCGGGCGAGCTGGTGTTCCAGTTCACCCGGCTGGTTTCCGGCGCGGGCGGGTTCGGTGCCGCCATGGGGCTGCTGAAGGATCTGGCGGTCGAGGTCTGGGAGCGGCTCGGGATGGGGGCTGCCGCGGCAGGGGCCAGCGCCACGGCCATGTTTCTTGATCTCAAATCGGATGCCGCCTCGGCCATGCAGAGCGCCATTGCAAGCGTGGTGGGCTTTGGCAATACCGCCGCCAACACCTTTGAGGGCGCCTTTGAAGCCATCAAGTCGATCTGGGGCCTTCTGCCCGCCGCCATCGGCGATCTGGCGTTTCAGGCGGCGAACAGCCTGATCGACGGGGTCGAGGCGATGCTCAATGGCGTGGTGGCCCGGATCAACGGCTTCATCGCCAGCGTCAACACCGGGCTTGAGGCGCTGGGCTCCGCGCGCCGCATCACCCTTCTGGGCGATCTTGATCTGGGCGGCATCGAGAACCGCTTTGCCGGGGCGGCCACGAGGGCCGCAACCGCCGCCAAAGACGCCTTCGCGCGGGCCTTCGAAGACAACCCCCTGACACTGCCCGACGTGGGGCTGAGCGAGATCGCCCGCGAGGCGCAGGCTGCGGCGGAGGTCCACCGCGCGGCGGCAACCGAACTGGCAGCGGGTGCGCTGGCCCCTCTGGCCAGCTGGCAGGCGCTGAAGGATGCCGTGGCGGGGACTGGCGCAGATGGCGCGGCGGCCCTTGCTGGCGCGACGAATGCCGCCGAGCAGTTCGACAACGCGATCACCGAAGCCGGGCGTAGCTCGGGTGGCGCGGGCGCGGCGGCCGCAAAAGGGGCAGAAGTGGCCAAGGTTGGCTGGGAGGCGGTCGTTGCCACCCTGTCCGAGTTTGCCAACAAGGCCCGCGACATCGGCGGCGATATCGGGAGCACATTGGTCGGAGCCTTCCAGAGCGCCGAGACTGCGGTGGGCGACTTCGTCAAGACCGGCAAGCTCGATTTCGGCGATCTGGTCAGCTCGATGATTGCCGATCTGGCGAAGCTCGCGGCACGGCGTTTCATCCTCGGGCCAATCGCCAATGCGCTGTCGGGCGCGCTGGGCACACTGGGTGGCGCAGGCGGGATCTTCGCAAGCGTCCTGCACGCGGGCGGCACGGTCGGATCCCCCGGGCCGGGCCGCCTGGTGCCCGCCCTGGCCTTTGCCGGGGCGCCGCGTCTGCATGACGGGGGTCTGGCCGGGTTGAACCGGGGGTCTGGATTTGCAGGCCTGCGGCCCGACGAGGTGCCTGCGATCCTGCAACGCGGCGAGCGGGTTCTGTCGCGCCGCGAGGTGGCAGGCTCCGGTCCGAGGTCGGGCCAGCGCGAGGTCAGCGCGCCAAGCATCTCGGTCACGATCAACGCCCGCGATGCCGACAGTTTCCGGCAGTCGCGCACGCAGGTAGCAAGTGACATCGCCCGCGCGGTGTCGCTGGGCCAGAGGGGTCTCTGATGGCCTTCCATGAGCTGCGCTTCCCCGACACCATCAGCCGTGGCGCGCGCGGCGGACCCGAGCGGCGCACGCAGGTGGTGGAACCGGCGAGTGGCGACGACGGCCTTCCAGCTGGTCAAGCATTACAGTTCCGGCGCACAGAGCTGGCCCCGCGCCATCGCCAAACCTGTGGCAGGCAGCGTGCGGATCGCGCTGGACGGGGTCGAGCAGTTCAGCGGCTGGTCTGTCGATACCACCAGCGGCGTGGTCTCCTTCGACACCGCCCCCAACGCGGGCGTGGCCATCACCGCCGGTTTTACCTTCGATGTGCCGGTGCGGTTTGACACGGACGTGCTCGACGTCACCCCCAATGTAGAACGGCTCGGGTCGATCACGTCCATTCCGCTGGTGGAGATCCGGCGGTGACTATCAATCCTTGCCCATCATCGCCTTGATGTCCTTGATTTGCACAAAGAGCGTCATCGGCTCCGAGGTGGTCTCGACAAATCCGGCACCCTGATAGAACGCCTTGGCGCGATCATACAGCGCATGGACAAGAATTGCGGCAATGCCGACCTCCTCTGCCGCCGCCGTGATCCGCAGCACCGCATCACGCAGCAGGGCGCGCCCGAGGCCATTGCCTTGCTCGGAGGCGTCTATCGCCAATCTGCCCGGCACGATGACAGGAACCGGATCCGGCAGGTTCTGCCTGAGCTTGCGCGGCGCAAGATCGTGACTGACCGACCCGGCGGCAAGCGCGTAGAAGCCGACCACCCGCTGGCCCCGGCAGAGCACATATGTGCGCGATGCGCCCGACGCCTGATTGGCCCGGGCCTTGCGTTTCAGCCAGGCATCCAGCGTTGGGGCCCCGGACGCAAAGCCGTCGGTCAGGTGGTCATCCCTCAAGGGTTCCGGCGCCCGCAGCGGCTCCTCAGCCGCTGTCACCGGTCCCATGGTGCGGGCGTGGCCAGCAACTTGCGCAGATGCTCATCAGGTTCGGGGGGAGCGTCCAGCCGAGCCATGAAGGCCCCGAACTGCTCTGCATCCAGCCGGAACGTCGTGCGATCCATGAGCGCGTCTTCGGCGGCCTGCCGACTGGCCTCCATCATGAACTCCGAGCGGTTCTTGCCAAGGGCTGCCGCGGCACGGTCGATCAGATCGCGGTCCCGAGGGGTCACGCGAAGATTGATCAGCGAACGCCGCTGGGCGTCCTCGTTGGGTGTTACGGCGACCATTTCGCACTCTCCTGCGATGAACTGACCCTACATGTAAAGACATGAGCTTTACATTTCAACCACGGAACGGAGGCAAGACATGAAATCCCTCTCCCCCGCGCTGCAAGCCCACCTTGACGAAGGCACGACCACGCTCGCTTGGGTGTGGCGGATCACGCGTTCCGATGGCGTAACCTTCGGTTTCACCGATCATGATCGCACGCTGAGCCTCATTGGGACAGATTTCGAGCCCGAGAGCGGGCTGACGGCCTCCGAGGTGCGCTCTGGCTCGGGCCTGTCCGTTGATGCGCAGGATGCGGAGGGCGTGCTGAGCTCGGATCGCATCACCGAGACCGATATTCTCGACGGGCGCTGGGACAATGCGCAGGTCGAGCTCTGGCGGGTGAACTGGGGTGACACCAGCCAGCGCGTGCTCTTGCGGCGCGGGGCGGTGGGCCAGATCCGTCGCGGGCGCATGGCCTTCGTAGCCGAGGTGCGCAGCCTCGCGCATGTGCTGGGCCAGACCGTCGGGCGGACGTTTCAGGCGGGCTGCGACGCGGCGCTGGGCGATGCGCGCTGCGGTATCGATCTGGAAAACGCGGTCTACAAGGGCACCGGCGTGGTCACCGAACTGCTGCGCGACCGGGCCTTCCGGGCGTCTGGTCTGGCGGGGTTCGAGGCCGGGTGGTTTGCCTCTGGCACCCTCACCTGGACCAGCGGGGCCAATGCCGGACGCATCGCGGAAGTTCTGGCGCATGAGCTGGCGGGCACCGTCGCAACCCTGACCCTGCTGGAAGCATCGGTGCGCGCCATCGGTGAGGGTGACAGCTTCATCGCGCGCGCCGGTTGCGACAAGCGGATCGCCACCTGCACAGCCAAATTCGCCAATGTCCTGAACTTCCGCGGCTTTCCGCACATTCCCGGACAAGACACCGTTCTTCGCTATGCGTCGCCGGGCACGAACCATGAGGGAGAGGTGCTGTGACCAAGCCCCAGCCATCCGTCGCCGATCCGGCCCGCGTCATTGCCGCCGCGCGCTGCTGGCTGGGCACGCCCTATCACGATCAGGCGAGCCTCTGCGGGGTCGGCTGCGATTGTCTGGGCCTCGCGCGCGGCGTCTGGCGCGACGCGGTGGGGTCCGAGCCCTTTCCCATGCCGCCCTACAGCCGGGACTGGGGCGAGATGGGTGCCCGCGAGGTGCTGGCCGAGGGGGCGCGGCGGATGATGGTGGAGCGCGATCCCGCCGACGCCCCACCCGGCGCGCTGGTCTTGTTTCGGATGATGCCACGCGCCATCGCCAAGCATGTCGGCATCCTGACCGGACCTGACCGGTTTATCCATGCCTATGAACGGCTGGGCGTGGTCGAGCAAGGGCTCACCCCCGCCTGGCGGCGGCGCATTGCCTTCGCCTTTCTGTTCCCCAAAAGCTGAGACCTCCTACATGGCAACCCTTGTCCTCGGCGCCGTCGGCACCGCGATTGGCGGCTCGATCGGCGGCAGCCTCCTTGGCGTCAGTGCCGCCAGCATCGGCGGCTTTGTCGGCTCCAGCCTTGGCGGCGTGATCGACAACTGGATCGTCTCGGCACTGGCGCCCGCGCAACGCATCGAGGGCGCGCGGCTGGACAGCCTGACCGTCACCGCCTCGACCGAAGGCGCGGTGTCAACGGCGGAGACAAAACCGGCCACGTGGCGGTGCAAAAGTAGGCCAGTGGCGGGGCACTAAGCGCCATGGCGCGTGCGCTGCCCAAATA